>LJUD01000064.1 GCA_001304035.1 bacterium SM23_31
GGTCGGCATATCCCATCTCGATTACTTTCCTTGTCGCAGCCTCCACACAATCGAGCATATCATCCCCCGTAGTGCGTGTATTAAAATGTATATCCGGCTGCATTACCATGTAGCCGTTACTGACAAATCCCGCAAATTGCGGCGATGAGGCATATCTTGGCGCATAATAACTATGGAGATTTTGAGAGTTCTTCTCGTAAAAATTAACAAGCATCGGAAGCCGCTGACCCTGCGTATAATCTTCCGGAATGGCAAGCGTACCCTGCAGCCGGACACCATCTTTGTTCGTAAAATCGAACAGGATGCGGTATCCCCATTTGTATTCCGACTGCCACGGATTGGCGTCGGTAATGCGTTTTGGGGATGAAAACTTCGTATCGCTGATATAATAATTCGGATAATCGGCGAAAGTTTCGATAGTGTACATGACCTTGTCGGCATTTTTTGCTTTTGTTAAGCGGCCGAATTTTTTATCCTCATAAATAAGTTTTTCGAGCCTTCCATCCTTTAGTTCAAAATATCCTGCCTTTTTCGTCCACTGACCGAATGCAGAGAATAATACCGGTTTAGATAAATCGATGAACTGCTCTTCCCTGTCTAATCTGACATAGCGGAAGCGGATTTCCTCCCTGTCACCCATACTGCCGGTCATGTTTGTTGCCGGGCTGCCATCCAACGGCTGTAGATAAAGGTCATACCTATGGGTCAGGATCACTGCACTGCCATCCTTTAGCCAACCTGTAACACCGTACGGCGGCACCGTTCCGACACGGTCAAATTCCTGATTTTCAAAACTGACCGGAGCGTTTCTTGTCAGGTTAATTTTCTCTCCGGACTCGATTCTATAGTCCCAGACATGTCCGTCTTTCCAGTACAGAAAATGTTTGCTGTCCGGTGAAAGACCCAGAGTACGTTTCTGACCTTTCAACATGAGCGTACGCTCTCCTGTAGCGGTATTCACGAGATAATAATCATCTTGCCTTTCTTTCCAGTCGGAAACATAAGGTTTGTTATCCTGACCAACGCCCCATTTCCCATCTCCGGTAATGCTTATGGTGCGCATATTCTCATCAGTGAGCCGTACAACACGTTTTTCGTTCACATTATATACCGCTCTATACGTAAAATTCAGGTCTCTTTCCGCCTGCCTAATCTGAACCAGCTGTATCCTTTCATCCTTCCAGTGCCAGATGTCCACATCTGCAACAGGTTCGTCATCTTTTTTCTTTTCGGGCTCTTTTTCCTGCTCTTTGATACCGAAGAACACTTTGGAGAGGTCTTCGCTCCATGAAAGACCGGCTTTTTCGCTGATTACCATATCCTTTGGAAAACCGTAAGCTTCGGCAGGATTCAACTCTATACGGGCAGGCACATCATTATCCAGACCGGTAAAGGCAATAAGTTTATTTTCTTTACGAAATTAATTATGTAAAGGCCATTACCATTTTTATCGGCAGCGTCAACGGTATATACAAGGATAGTACCCGGCTTATTAAAACTAAAATCCGTCACGTTTCCGATAAGTTCTTCGTACCCTTTATCCAAATATCGGAGAATCAGGTCGGTGCCGCTGTGCTTGGCGTCGGGATCGGATCTGGTTTTCTTGACAACAAAATATTTTGATCCTTTGGCAAACGTGAACGATGCGGCATTCTCCCAGGTAATTTTGTCATTGGTCTCAAGGTTCATTAACTCTGCCTTGTTGGTGACGGGTTTATTTTCCCTGCGGAGTTTTTCAGCCTCTTTTACCGGCAGACCGACTATGTACGCCGCCCACTTCGAGTCATCGGAAAATTGCGGACGAGAGGCAAACGGAATTACATAAAGTTTGTCGCTTTCAAGATTTTTTACATACAGCGTATCGTCGGTGTTACGTTTGCCATACCCAAATGTCATCCAATCCCCGTTATCGGATATCGAGGTAGACGTAATACTCCGCCAGCGTTCATAATCTTCAATAGTAAGAACCTTTTTCCCACTGTCTTCCTGTGCAAAAAGAACCGTGGCAGAAATAAATAATGCCACTAACAGGATAACCGGAATAAATATTTTAGATGATTTCATTGCTTATCTCCTCTATATGTTTAAACATTTGCTGCTAAAAGAACTTTAAAGTATAAAAACAATTAACGAATAATGTTTAAGATAAAATTTTAGTATTATTTTTTCTTCTTTAAGAACGGTACGCCGTTGACCATCCAATCCGGTGCAGGTTTTCCTTTGAGGTAATGGTCGAGGAATTCCCGCGTACGGCGCTGGAAGTCTTTCTGGTTTTCCAATTTTCTCAGTCCGTGCCCTTCACCCGGATATGAAAGGAGAATCACATTTTTCCCGTTAAAACGAAGGGCGTTGTAAAATTCGAGCGCCTGGAGATATTCAACTGAGCCGTCTTCCGTTCCATGCATTATCAACAGGGGCGTATCCATCGTCCTCGCATTATAAATCGCCGACTCACTCTTGTACAACTCCGAATCATCATAGGGATTTGTTCCAAACCTGCCCTGACCATAAATGTCATACCTGTGTTGATTCGTTCCTGAACTTTTCCATATTTGGTTGAAATCACTCACCAGGTCAGTCGCTCCTGCACCGTAAACAATAGCCGCAAACATCGTCGACCGCGTGGCAATATATGCCGAACCCTGGCCGCTGAAACTGTGACCGTGCAGGCTGATACGTGCCGGATCGGCATAGCCCATCTCAATCACCTTTTTTAACGCAGCTTCAATACAGTCGAGCATATCCGAATGCGTCGTGCGGGTGTTAAAATATATATCCGGCTGCATTATCAGGTAACCGTTACTGACCATTCCGGCAAAATTCGGTGATCCTGCATACCGCGGTGCAGTGTAACGATGGAGATTTTGCGAATTCTTCTCGTAATAATTAACATGCATGGGCAGACGCTGACCTTCTTCGTAATCATCCGGAATAGCAAGTGTACCCTGCAGCCGCACACCCTGGCTGTTTTCAAAATCGAATAAAATCCGGTAGCCCCATTTATATTCGGACTGCCACGGATTTGCATCGGTAACGCGTTTCGGAAATGAAAATTTTGTATCGCTCACATAATAATTCGGAAAGTCCCGAAAGGTTTGTATAGTGTACATAAACTTATCGGAATTTTTTGCTTTGACCGGTCTGCCGAAACTTTTATCATCATAAATCAGCTTTTCGAGTTTACCGCCTTTTAATTCAAAATATCCCGCCTTTTTAGTCCACTGACCGAATGCGGACAGCAAAATAGGTTTGGACAAATCAATGAACCGTTCTTCAGTATCCGTTCTGACATAGCGGAAAACAATTTCTTCCTTATCTCCCATACCTCCGGTCAGGTTTGTTGCCATACTCCCGTCAAGCGGCTGCAGCCAGAGATCATATTTATGGGTAAGGATCACTGCGCTGCCGTCCTTTGTCCAACCGGTAACACCGTACGGTGGTTTTTCTCCCGGATTGTCGTAATCAACGTTCACAAAACTGACCGGCGCATTTTGAGTAAGGTTGATTTTTTCGCCTGTTTCAATTCTATAATCCCAGACATGACTGTCTTTCCAATAGAGGTAATGCTTACTATCCGGAGATAATCCCATTGTGCGCTCATGGGCTTTGAATATCAGTGTCCGCTCGCCGGTCGTGGTGTTGACACGGTAATAATCGGCTACTCGCGGTTTCCAGTCCGAAATATATGGTTTATCGTTCTGACCGATACCCCACTTGCCGTCACGAGTAACGGAAACAGACCGCATATTTTCATCGGTGAGACGCACAAAGCGCTTATCATTCAAATTAAAAACCGCTCTATACGTAAAATTCCGGTCTCTTTCAGCCTGGATTATTTGAACCGGTTGAATTCTGTCGTCTTTCCAGTGCCAGATATTAACATCGGCGACGGGCTCGGCACCCTCTTTCTTTTCCGGTTCTTTCTCCTGTTCCTTTATACCAAAGAATACTTTGTTAAGGTCTTCACTCCAGGAAAGCCCGGTTTTTTCACTGATTACCATTTCTTTCGGAAAATCGTATGCATCAGCCGGATTATACTCATACTCTGCAGGTTCCTCTGTATCCAGCCCTGTAAAAGCGAGCAGAATATTGTCTTTTTGCGTGTTTCCCTCTTTTTTTTCGCCTTTCAATACAGCCAAAGCGGTGCCTTCTTCATCCCAGGTCATATGGGCATAATCCAAAACATCCTGATCCAATGGAGCAAGAATCCCGTTTTCCGTATTAATTACATAAAGCCCGTTACCATTTTTATCAGCGGCATCAATTACATATGATAAGATTGAGCCGGACTTATTGAAACTGAAATCTGCCACGTTTCCGACAGGTACGTCATACCCTTTTTCCAAATACCGCAGAATCATATCGGTACCGTTATGTTTGGCATCGGGATCTGATTTCGTTTTTTTAACAACAAGAACCTTCGAACCCTTGGAAAAACCGAACGAAGCCACATTATCCCAGGAAATTTTATCCCCCGTCTTCAGCTCCATTAACTCCGCTTTGTTGGGGACGGGCTTTTTCTCCGTGCGAAGTTTTTCAGCCTCTTTCGCCGGCAGGCTGACGATATATGCAACCCATTTCCCGTCATCGGAAAACTGCGGACGCGACGCAAGCGGAATCACGTGCAGCTTATCATTCTCGAGGTTTCTAACGTACAGTGTATCGTCGGCTTCACGCCTGCTGTAACCAAACGTAATCCAGTTCCCGTCATCGGATATCGAGGTAGAAGTGACACTCCGCCAGCGGGCATAATCATCAAAAGTCAAAGCCTTTTTGCCGTTATTTTCCTGTGCATACAGACAGGCGGCAAAAATCAAAATCGCCGCAAACAACATAAACGGCATACATTTTTTAAACAACTTCATTGCATACCTCCTCACGATTTAATTATTTGTAATTACAATACTTAAATATTGAATAATGAAAAATAATTTTTATAGTCGATTCAAATTTGCCGGATAAGCGATCCCTGCGTAACAACAAGTACTATATGTAATATCTATCATATTGTGAAATGATTATTTTTCCCAGGGAGTGCTTTATAGCGGTCACTGTCTGTGCGGCTATTCCAAAAGTGACCCATTCGTAGTTTGGTTAATATTATTTCAATAAGATAGATAATTGCTCATCATGAAATGTTTATTCACGGTTTAGCGGTAATAGTCATTTTCGAATGAGCTGCCCTCAGGTATTTATAACATTACTCCGGACTTCACCGGAACCGGGGATAAACTTTTTAAGAATGTAAATCTCGAAAAGGTATTATAACCATTAGTGCAAGTGAATTCATACAATATAAGAAACTCATCCATAAGATTTAACGTTTTGTTTCTATATTTGGAATGTAAAAGTCAATTTGGGGTACAAAATTTTATTCGCAGTTTTAATTTTAATATTTAACGTTAAAATGTAGACAATAATGCCTTTGAAATCAACAAAAAAATGTTTTAAACCGTTACAATCCGAATCATTTTGACGTAAACAGGCACAACTAAGAATTAGCTAACCGCATTTTAAATCATTGACCGGCATAAGTCATTGTTTTTATTAAGTGAAATTAGAGGATAAGTTACCGGGAGTATATTTCTTATAAGCATTTTCTACTACAAAGAATTTACGTTTAATCTTTTAAAACAACAACAATTAATACCAATGATCCCGTAATTTCATTATACGTGAGCGGAACTTTCTAAATGAGCGGACAGGGTGATACTGAAGGTCGGCATAGTCAAGCATTTTAAGAATTGAATACATGTTTTTCGTTACTTTTTCATTCGGATATTGACATATAAACGGACTTATACCCTTTGCAGATTTAATCACGCACTCATCGAACTTAATTTCACCCAAATATTCCATTTCAACATTCATATACGCGTGTACCAGTTCCACCAATCGGATGCTTTCTTTTCTTTGATCTAACGAATGCATTTTATTCATAATTAACCGCGGATGGAAACCATGCATGAACCGATCAAAGTCACTTCTTATTTCAAGCGAATAAGTATTAAGAAATTTTAGCAGCTTAGGAATATCGATTTTACCATCGCCAACATCGTCAAGATAAGTATTCAATGCAATTTTAAAAGGTTCGTTGATTTTGCTGAATAATTTTATTCGGCGGTAAACTACATTCTTTAAAAAGAAATATGCATCCTGAACGGCACTTGGATCCGGATTTGACACTACAATCCCGCGGGAAGAAATGTTAAATAAATCAACAATATTAAAAGACGCACCGGAACCGATATCCACAAGCACAATATCTGCTGGAAGTTTACTAATATGCTTGATTAAATGGAGTTTTTTCGCATATTGTATATTGGCAACTGCAATAAGACTTGATGCTCCGCAGATAAAATGCAAATTATTCAGCGGAGTCTGAACTATAACATTTGAAAGGCGGGTAACCTTTCTGCTGAGGAAATCGTCGAGAGAATATTTCGGACGTTTGATATGCAGATGATTGTGGAGATTAGGCATCCCCAAATCCCCGTCAATCAACAAAACTTTATATCCAAGAAGCGCAATACCGACAGCAATATTCGCTGCTATTATCGATTTTCCGGTCCCGCCTTTACCGCTGGCAATCGTCCAGATAGCTTTTTGTGCTTTATCTTTATTTTTGGGCGTACCGGACTCAGCCACTTCCTTACGCTGAGCCGAATTGACCAATTTAGCCTGGTTTATTTTTCCCTCTTCGCTCTTTTGCCGTTCCGTGACTAATTTATTGTAACTCTCCAATACAACAGAACTCAGTATCTGAATTTCAGCAGACGCAGGATATATTCGCGTAATCAGATTCTGAAACGGGGGATTTTTGGGATTGTTCTTTAGCTGTTGTATTAACCGTTCTACTTCACTCCTTCCACTCAAATCACTTTTTTTGCCGTTATTATAATTATATATTAGTTTTAAAACTGTTTCAACGTATTCTTCCTGACTGATTATGTTGTCAAAATTAAGCAGGATCTCATTCACAAGTTTTTGTCTGAAGAAATCCGAAATTTCAAAAGAAACCTCTTTTTTCTCTCTTTCAATAAGAAGAAAATTGATAGACTGTTTAATCTCATCGAATATTTTCTCTTTTTGCTGTGAATTTTGCATTATTATTATAAGTATAACCGTTATTAATGTATAGATGCTTATAAAAGATAAAATTTAACGCCGTTACAAATCCGAACCGCAAAAACCATGTTTAATTATACATTTGCCCGAAAAAGTATTTTGAAAAATTCCATACTACAATTTCTCTTAGTTTTTAAGTTGTAAAAAAAATATTATTTTGTCAACGGATTTTTCATTAATGTTGAAATAATAATATTTCATTAATGAACAACAGCCTATTTTCAAGTATTAATACTCTTTTCAGTATTTATACGGTCAATAAGCTTGTTGAGGTCCTCTGCGAAGTCATTAAGCTTATCATACTTACGAAGGCGTATTGTTCTTACTTCCTGCCCCTCAGACATTTGTTTAATCGCCCTCTGGAAAACGAATATAGGACCGGCAATCTTATGGGTTATAAATACACTAATTATGACAATAGCAAAGACGGCAGGTAAAAATCGCAAAATCAATCTTTGAAAAACGAGATTTCGTAGTAGAGTTACTTTTTCTCCACTAAATGAATTCATCAGAGTTCCATAGACGGTAAAGTACTCGGTTAATCCTACAAGCAATGCGACAAAGAACATAAAAATAACCAATTGTAAAAAGAGCTTCAATTGGAGTTCCTTTTTAACTATATACTTTTTTCTAACTACTTTTGCCATAATTCCACTCCTTTTATTAGAAGAATATTTATTCTTTCCGGAAATATTACTTGAGATAAATCATTTTTTTGGATACTCTGCGGTTTCCCGCTGCGAGTTGATAAATATAGTTAGCGCTTGCAACCGGGATACCGTTATCATTCCTGCCGTCCCAAATGACCGAGAATTTATCGGGCGCCTGGGTTTCGTTAACCAATTCTTTTACACGCTGACCCAACATGTTATAAATTGTGAGGCTTACTCGTAAATTATTTCCCTCCATACCGGCACCGAGAATTTGGTACTCAATTGTGGTAGTGCTATTAAATGGATTCGGATAATTCTGGGAAAGAGAAAATTCCGAAGGTGTATTATCTGTTGATTGAAGTTGAGCATTTTTTTTATCAAAAATATAAAAAGGAGTTACGTCCGAATAATCAGACAGCGCTCCATACGAAGACACGGCTTGAACACGAAATGAATAAGAATGGTCTTCCAGGAGTTCGAGCTCAAGCTGGTTGTTTTCAATATATTCATAAAATAAACTTGTCCTTACAGGTTCTGCCAGCAAGTCGGTTTTTAATATCTCTATACGGTAGTGATCACTGCCGTTCGAGGGGGGTTCCCAAACAAGCTCCAATAATTTATCTCCAAGCCAAACGATTTTTTGGTTCAGGGAATTTGCCTCAGCCATAACTTGATATATTATTATTATAAGAGTAATTATTGCTATCAGCCTGAGGATTTTCCACATTGTATTGCGCAGAAACATAAAGGCTTTTCTCATGGTTATTTTCCTTTTTATATATACTTACTCTGAATTACTTGAATTTATGCTGCCGCATTAAACCGGTGTAACCAACCTGAACTGTTCAACGTTATGGCATAAGCCATCACTCATGTGATTGGTTTAATTTACTCCATAAAAGGTAATAAAATAGCATAGTACTTATATATATTATAAAAATTATTTTTTATTTTTGCAATATTAATTTATAAAATTGTTAAATCTTATTTTAAAAATAATCATTATGTTACGCCGTTTTAATCTACGGCAATGATTATAATTTACCAATTTTTATTATAATAATCCTTTAAAATCTTTGTTGTGATTTGAATCACATTCATTAATTTTATTGCAACTCCGTTTTGCATGGGCGTTACGTTCTAAAAGTAAAAAAGGCGTCAAAACTGCACTTCCGACGCCAGAAAAAGCAAAATCTTTTAAAAAGATATATTTTAGCCCCCATGATAACATTACCGAATCTTGAAATGTAAACACCTCAACGAATTAAATTATACAGTTGCCTTTACAATGCCAGACAAAAATTGCTTATTACTCACTAAACTTACTATATTTATTTTAAATAAAGCATTTTTTACAGAAATGTCAAGCAAATTTTTCCGTATGCAATTTAATACCGGGACTACTTTAAATAGATCATTTTTTTTAATATTTTGCGGTTCCCTGCTGTCAATTGATAAAAATACAGACCGGACGCAACCTGGCAACCATTATCATCCATGCCATCCCATGAGACAGAGTACTCACCGGGCAGCTGTTCATCGTCAAATAATACTTTTATGCACTGCCCCAGAACGTTATAGATTACAATGCACACACGCGGGCTATATTCCCCTAAATCCGAATGAGGAATTTGATAATTAATCGTGGTATGATTATTGAAGGGATTGGGGTAATTCTGAAAGAGTAAAAATTCCGATGGGGAATCAGGTGATGTTCTTTCTTGTATTTGAGTTATATTTTCTCTAAAAATATATATAGAAGTCGCATCAGAATAATCGGATAATGACCCGAACGAAGTTACGGATTGGACACGAAATATATAAGAATGGTTGGGTAATAGTTCAATTTCCAACCGGTTACTTTTTGTATATTCATATAACACACTTGAAGTAACCGGTACTGCCAGTAAATCGGTTTTTAAAATTTCTACCCGGTAGTGGTCGCTTCCGCCATCAGGAGGTTCCCAAACGAGCTTCAGGAGTTTTTCTTTCACCCAAACAATTTCTTGGGTCAGTGTGTATGCATCCACTGAAATTTGTAATATTATTAAAACATGAGAAAATATTGCTACCAATATCAGAGTCTTCCATAAAATATTGTACTGCATTTGGTAGTCGCCCCTGAAAATGGGTTTTTCAACCCGCGAAGCAATAAACTCGTGATTTAATATTTACAAACTTAAAATATTTGTTAAACTATCTCAATGTTATTATATCATAGATAAAACTAAGAGAAACCTCCTGTAAATTTTATTCAATTAATATTTTTCAGATATAATTCCTCTCTATATGGTTTTGTATTTAAAATGTACTGTATTTTTTCCTATGATATTTCTCTTCCGAAGCATATTTTCCTTGCAAGTCATAGTAATAAAAATCTTTTAGAAAGGCAACTATTTTTTTCTAAATTTTTTACGGCAAATTACCGGTTTAAATAATTACGGTAAGTGCTCTTTATTTTCGAAAAACGAAAGAGAACATTAGTATTCGGCGCTGTGTTAAAACGGTATCTTTTTTTAATGTGAATTATGTATTTACTTGATTTTCTGCCATTATCGCTGCTTTTCAAATCTCACTCTTTTGCCAGAGCTTTTTTGTCGATTTTACCGTTCGGGGTCCTGGGTAGACTGTTGATCAAGATAACATACTTTGGCACCTTGAAAGTTTCAAGGTTATTCAAACAGTGTTTCAGGACTGTTTTATCGGTTAATTTGCTGCCTTTCACGGGAACTACAAACGCCTTGATTGCCATGCCGAGAATTTCATCAGGCACACCGATTACGGCTGCCTCTGCTACTCCTTCAATCCCGCAAATAGTATTTTCCACTTCCTTTGGGCTCACCCGCTCGCCCTTGCTTTTGATCATGTCGTCCTTCCTGCCCAAGAAATAGAGAAATCCTTCTTCGTCTTTCCGGAAATAATCGCCGGAGTACAGCACTTTTTCGTCAGGAAAACGACCGGGGCGGTAAGTCTTCGCAGTAAGTTCCGGGGCGTTCCAGTATCCCCGCATAACGTTCGATCCTCTCACCACCAGTTCACCTACTTCGCCAGGCGCTACTTCATTCCCGTTTTCATCCAGAATAAAGACTTCACAATTCGGCATGGCTTTGCCAACCGAAGAAGGACGCCGGTCTAATTCTTCAGGCGGAAGATAGCAAACCCTCTTGCATTCGGTCAAGCCGAACATCGAATAGAATTTAATATGAGGAAACAGCGTTCTTATCCTGCGAATGTGCTCCACAGGCAAGGCGGCTCCCGTGTTCGTCATATACCTGAGCGAATTGAAATCATATTTCTTTAAGTCCCGCATTCCAAGAAGCATGGCAACTATAGTCGGAACTATGGGAAATCCCGTAACTCTTTCCTTTTCAATGGTCTTCAGCACTTTATGAAGAAAAAGAAAATTCTTCTCTAATACAACCGTGCCGCCGAATATTACGCTCATTATCACCTGGTAAAGCCCGTAATCAAATGAAAGCGGGAGAACGTCTATTATGATGTCATCGCTGCGATTTTCCAGATATTGAATAATACTCTGCGCCGCTGAAATTACATTGCGGTGAGAAGACATTACTCCTTTCGGGTCAGCGGTAGACCCGGACGTATATATCAAGGACGCCAGGTCTAAATCGATGCAATTCTGCCCTGTTTTATCAGCCAGAGGCTGATCTTTACGATTGGAAACGGATTGTTTTTCGTCTTGATTCACATTTGAAAATACAGCATCCCATTCACAGGAAATTGACGACAGTTTTCCCGGGATCCCATCAGTTTTGCCAATCCACAGTACCTTGCACGCGGTATCCAGACCGGCAACCGCATCTTCCGCAACTCTTGCCTTATCTACATGCGTTATCAGCATACGTGCGCCCGAATCACGCAGAATGTAGTTAAGCTGCCTTGCCTTCATCGAACCGTTGACCGTAATATAAGCACACCCGGCTTTAAGAATCCCGTAAAGCGAAATAACAGACTCAACGGAATTATCGAGAAAAATTACGATCCTGTCCTGACGGTTAACGCCCATATCCAAAAATGCATAACACAATTGGCCGGATAACCTGTCGAGAGCCTTATACGTCAAACGGTTTTCATCGCATACAAGAGCAGTCTTATCCGGGTAAAGCCCGGCAGAACGGGTTAAAAAATTATGAAGAAGAGTAGGAAAAAACATAAATGCTAACCTGTAAATCTAAAGATCCGCCTCCGGCGGAAAAGTCTAAATCAAAAACTATATGAAAATACTCTGCATCGTTCAAAAAGTCAAGTCATTTTTAACGGTATAAAA
>LJUD01000065.1 GCA_001304035.1 bacterium SM23_31
ATTCCGTCATACCGAAATGATATAACAGAGCTCCCGAACCTGCATCGACGTTTGGCCATGGATTTGCCGCTTTACCGTGTTCTTTCAGTACATCGGGAATCGTGTTAAACATAAGCTCGACAGTCTTAAACACGGGATCATTCTGGCAGACACGTTGACCAAAAGCGAGAAAGGCGGCGTACCGGGGGTCCGTTACACGCAAAACAGCATGACCGTAACCCGGTATAACCTGACCGGAATTGAGAGTTTCCCAGGCAAAATCCTTCATCTGCTCTTTAGTCGGGGTGCCGTTGTAGCGCTCATTGATATCGAGTACAAATTTCAGGCATTCCTGATTTGCGAGCCCGTGGAGCGGACCGGCAAGCCCGTTAAGACCGGCTGATACAGAATAAAATGCATCGGACAATGCAGAACCAACCGTATGGCACGTGTTAGCGCTCACATTACCGCCTTCATGGTCGCTGTGGAGTACGAGATAAAGACGAATTAAATTAGCAAATTCGCCGGTGGGATCATCGATACCGAGCATACGTGCATAATTACCACCCCAGTCCATATTTTTATCGTAAGGAATGAGGTCGCCTTTGTCATAACGAATACGGTAGACTGCTGAAGCTATACCGGGCAGGACTGCCAAAAGCTTCAATGAGTCCTCTACCATCGGCATCCAGTAGTCCTGTTTTGTCATTCCTTTTTCGTATTGTCTGCGAAATTCAGACTCTTTCTCCATAACCAGAATACCAGTATCGAGCATTGCCATCGGGTGTGAATCCTTCGGCATTGCTTTTAACACGCTGACAACATAATCAGGGAGGTCGCTGCGGACAGCCAAATCTTTCCAGAGTGCGTTTAGAGCATCCTTATCGGGCAGTTCCCCTGTACACAAAAGATAAAAAATTTCCATCGGGTATTTATCAGTTAAATCCCCTATTGGAATACCCCGAATGATAAGGCCTCTATCCGGTTCAACTAAAGAGGTATCACAAATTAAAGCTTTCACCCCTCTCATACCACCATAGGCTTGCTTGACCGTAACATCGGAAATAACCTTGTCACCGTGTTCGGTAAGAACTTTTTTTCTTTCTTCGCGTAACGCATTAAGCTGCGACGCCAATTTTTCCTGTAGTGTAGCCATAAGCTAACTCCTTCCATTGCTTTAGAATATATAAAAGTAACTGGAATTATTAACTACTAATGTAATAATAAAAAAGATATGCCACCAGCCGATGTAATGCGGTATTCTTCCTGATTCTATCGTGAGTGGAATATTTAAATAATACTATGTTTTATAGTGAAAAATGTTGCAAATAACATTCCAAAAATAATAAGCCGTTTTTCCAAGCTAATAAATATTAAAAAGTTTGAAAAATCAAGTAAAAAATATGTCAAACATAGGATAATTGCAGTAAAAAATTATTATTTTTATGAAATTACAAAACATTAACGGTCATAATTACTGTATATTATAATTTTACTAAATTTATTTGTAAGGACTATCCGAGAAAGGTTTACCTTGAAAAATATTCATCCGGTATTTTTCACTTTTATTTCATATATGAACCTCTTAAAAAATTACTTGCTTATTAACAATAAAATCACTTTATTTTTTAGAATTCGCTAATTACTAATCCCATAAATAACAAATAGTTAGAAATAATCAAAGTAGAATTAATGATAAAATTTATTTTATTCAGCGTAATTTTATTATTTTTGTTCGAAACATCTCCCGCCCAAGAACCATTGAAAACATATGAATCTGAACCAATAACAGTTACGGCAACACGTCTTGCCCAAAAGTTCGCCGTTACCCGCAGCGTTACCGTTCTTGACCGTAAAGAAATAGAAAATCTTCCAGCACAATCGTTAGCCCAACTATTAGACTATGCATTAGGAGTTTCAATGAACTCCCGTGGCACACCGGGAGTACAGTCGGACCCTTCATTGAGGGGTGCCGGATTTGACCAGGTGCTTATCCTGCTTGACGGCGTCCGAACGAACGACCCTCAGACAGGTCATCATAACCTTAATTTGCCGATAGCATCCGGCGATATCGAACGAATTGAAGTTTTAAGAGGACAGAGCTCTACGTTATACGGACCAGATGCCTTCGGTGGTGTGATAAACGTAATAACAAAATCAGAATCAGAAAATCCGTTGTCTTTTGAACTCAAAGGCGGCTCATTTGCGACGGCGACTGCCGGCGGTTCATTCTCAGCTTCTTTAGATAATTATAACAGCCGCATATCTTTTGAAACATCCCGCTCAGACGGGTATCTTCCGAAATCCCCTCCTCATGTTGACTCAACAAACACCGATTACAAGATACACGCTCTCCACTGGAAAAATTCTTACACGGGAGACAAGCTGCGGTTAACCTTTTCTTCAGGTATCATGGAAAAGAAATTCGGTGCCTTTAATTTTTATGTAAATAACGGAAAAGAATACGAACGAATTCAGTCTTTTTACTCCGGGATTAAAAGTACATATCTCCACTCTGCTGCACTTACTCATACCATGAATCTACATTATAAACAGCATCGAGACCATTATGAATTCTCGCGGTTTAATCCGTCTATATATACTGCCGACCATACAACCGGGCGGTACACCGGTGAATACACCGCCAGATATAATTCCGAGCGTATCGGTAATGTGTCTGCGGGCGTTGAGGTAATTCGCGAGGGAATTGTAAGTAATAGACTCAAAGAACCGGGTTCCGTAAAAGGTGATTTTTATCATAACCGTTTTGCTGTTTTCAGTGAATACGGGAACACTATCGGAGATAATTTATTGGTAAATGCAGGCGTTCGGCTCGATAACCATTCCAGATGGGGAACGGAAGTAAATCCTTCGTTAAGCTTAGGATATATTGCTTCTCCAAGTCTTTTCTTAAGATCATCTATAGGGCGGTCTTTCCGGAGCCCGACATTTATTGAATTATACTCACCGGCATCTTCCGGGAATACCGGTGACCCAAACCTCGAACCCGAAAAGGCAATTGCCTTTGACTGCGGGGCAGAGTATACACCACGCTCACGAATAAACGGAGCTACAACGTATTTTCTCCGCAGCCAGAAAAGCACAATCGACTGGGTTTCAACCGATGGTATCACCTTTGCTGCTCTAAATATATTCGATATTATTTCCCAGGGTATTGAGCAGGAATTTCAGATTCATTTTTCAGATATCTATAATCTTAAATTATTTTATACCTACCTTCATCAGAATAAAAAGCAGAAAGGAAAAATTTCAAAATACGTATTTATTCACCCAAAGCACCAGCTTTCAATATTGCCTTCGGTCAACATTACACCTGTTTTGCATTTTAACATCGTTGTGACCTGGAAAGAGCGTGCAAAGTTTAATAATTACTGGCTGATGGATGCACAATTGACATATTCATTTAAAAACCTTCAATTAAGCCTTGAGGGTCTCAACCTGACGGATGAAGAATATGAGGAAATCCGGCGTATCCCCATGCCTGGCAGGGCAGTGTATGCGGGAATAAGGTTTTCGTATTGATCAATAACTTAACCTATTTTTAACGTATGGGCATAAGGAATTACGCCCCTTTATGAACATCATGAACACGATTATAATGACCATAAGAGAGTATTATAAGAGCAAGAAGACCGTATTCCTGCATTTAAATAATCCCAGGAACAGCTTATGCCGTTAACACAGCCGATAAAAAAATTTCATTAAATTCCATCGTTGTGGAACTCTATTGAATATAATTGCATTAAAAAAGTACTAAGGTCGTGTCTATACTGCCGAAATAATTTATAGGTTGAACAATTACAAGTGGATGGCTTTTAGCCAACGCCATTTATAAGAAAATCCATATTTCCATGCAATCCGAAATATACTACAACTCGTTTATTGCAAAGCTGAAACGGTTACGGAACCGTGAACTGACCGTCTGGTCAACGGTTTATTTTTTGAAATTTATCGTTATTTCAGGCACTATACTGCTTGGATTATCGTTGATTGAAAGCATTTTTTGGCTTCCGGCACGATACCGGCTTGTGCTCAGCGTTTTCGGTGCCGCTGCCGGTTCAGGTCTTATTATTTATTACGGTTTCTTCGCGATACGTGCGATGCTCGGCAGGGATAAACGTTTTTCATTCGAGGAGCTTTCCCGAAAAGCCGGGAATACTTTTCCTGAAATCCGCGACAAGCTGCTGAATGCAATACAGGTATTCACGCAGCTGACCCGCAGCAAGGAACGCTATTCCCCCGCACTCATTGCCGATACAATGAACCGGGTCGGGTCGTCGTTCGCCGCGTACGATTTCACCAGGAGTATCGACCACGGCAGACTACGCCGGCATCTGTATCTTTTCGGTTCATTTGCCGGAATTTTTCTTATTTTTATTCTTCTCACTTCCGGGGCGGTCAACCGGGCGGCGGTGCGGATTTTTCAACCGACAAAAAACTTTCAGATACCGTATTCCTTTTCACTCGATGTATCCCCCGGAAGTATTGAAATGATACGCAATGAACCGTTCAGAGCGGTTGTTTCCGTATCCGGTAAGACTCCGCGTTCCATGAGCATTTTTATTAAGCGGGAGTCGAGCTCTGAATATGAGAAGCACGATTTAACAGAGGCTGAGTCAGGCACGTATGAATTTAAGGTTGAAAAGGTAAAGGAATCTTTCAATTATTTCATTCGAGGAAGGGAAGGCGCAGGATTATTTATAGGACGTAACATTGATTCGGAAGAATATTCGGTTCATGTAATTTACAGACCGACGGTTCGTAATTTGAAACTACATTTGGAGTATCCGGCATATTCTTTTTTAGGGAGCAGATATTTAGAAGATAACATCGGTGATGCGGCTGCGTTAAAGGGTACGATCATTCGTGCGGAGCTAACGCTTAACAAGCCCGTCAAGGAAGCTTCTCTCCATTTTACGGACGGAGCGGCAATACCGCTAACGGCAGGCGGGGTGAAGTCTGAGGGAAGTTTTATCGTAATGAAGGACACGCGGTACACCATTCACCTGCTGGATGAAGATGATATTACAAACAGTGAACCGATTGAATACAGGATCTCTGCAGTTCAAGACGCTTACCCGTACATACAATTTACAATACCGGGCGAGAACACCGATTTGACAGAAGATAAGCAAATATTAATCGGATTGAAAATAAGCGATGATTTTGGTTTGACACAGCTCATGCTGGGACACCGCCTTGTAGACCGCGAGGAAGCCGGCACACTGCTCACGCCGGAGAGTATCCGGAATCTGCTCAACGATTCACTTGCTTTCAAATACACCGACGTGCCGCTTGAAGATAAAAGCGGTATTATACAGGACGTCTATCGACTATGGGATCTCGAGAATATCCAATTATTTCCCGAAGACCGGATTATCTACTTCGCCGAAGTTTACGATAATGACGGTATTTCAGGCTCAAAACGTACCCGGACAAGGACCTTCACATTGCGGCTTCCCTCAATCGATGAACTTTTTGAACAAGCCGCACAATCCCAGGAAATACAGGAAGAAAAACTATCGGAAATTGTAGAAGAAGGCAAAGAACTGCAGGAGAAACTCAAGGAACTCTCACATGAGTTTCTCCAAACGAATGAACTCGAATGGGAGCAGAAACAGAAAGCCGATGAAGCACTAAAAAAACAGGAAGATATTAAAAAAAGACTTGAAGATATTAAAAAAGAGATAGAAGAACTTATTGAGAAATTTGAAAAGAATGATCTGTTATCTGCGGAAACTCTCGACAAATATAAAGAACTCCAGGAGCTTTTAGAGGAGCTTTATTCCCCCGAGTTACAAACGGAAATGCAAAAGTTACAGCAATCTTTGGAAAACGCCGCACAGATGGATCAGAACCGGCAGAACCTTGACAATTTCCGAAATGCACAGGAGAGCTTCACAGAACAGGTTAACCGCACACTCGAGCTGTTGAAACGGCTGCAGATTGAACAAATGATGGACGAGGTCGTTACTAAAGCCGAACATATTACCGAAACTCAGCAAACCATCAACACAAAGCTCGATACACTTGCACAAAAGAGCGAAGCCGGGCAGAAGCAATCAGAACTTGATAAAGAAAAGCTTGCCCGGCAGGAAAAAGACCTTGTTAAAAACACAGACAATCTTCAAAACTCTATTGAAAAGCTGCTGGAGAAAATGATCGAGCAACCGGATTTCCCCCGCGAAAAACTCAGCGAAACCCTAAAAGATATAGAGCAAAAGGAGCTCCAAGGACAAATGCTGAAATTGAGTCAGGAGATGTTTAAGGAGGCGATAAAGAAATCACTTGACACCGGAAGACAGCTTGAAAAAGAGCTGAAAGAAATTGAAGAAAACCTGAAAGAAGCTCAGCAGGAAATGACAGAAAACCAGAAGGAAGATATACTGCGAGCCATGCGCAAATCAGCGTCCGATCTCCTGGAGCTTTCTAAAAAGCAGGAAGAGTTGAAATCGGAGAGCAAATCGCTCACGACAAACAGCGACAAATTCCGGGAAATTGCGGATAAACAGAACGATATTACGGCAGGTCTTTTACGAATTATAGGGAGCTTGGTAAACATTTCGGAAAAATCTTTTTTTATTACGCCGGAACTGGGTATAAGTCTTGGCGAGATTTTAAGCGCAATGCAGGGCTCTATCAAAATGCTTGAAGAACGAAATAAAGCGGGAAGTATTTCCAATCAGGATAAATCCATGCAAGGCCTTAACGAATCTATCATCCAGCTCCGCGAAATCATGAAGAATGTGCAGGAATCAACCGGCGGAACAGGATTTAATGAATTTGTAGAAAGAATGCAGCAGTTGGCGGGTCAACAGCAGAAATTGAACCAGAATACGGAAAGCCTCTCGCAAGGCGGTGCATTATCCTTAGAACAACAGGCAGCCATGCAGAGGCTCGCTCAGGAGCAGGAATTAATTCGAAAGAGTCTTGAACAGCTGCAGAAAGAGATGCAGGAACCGGTCAATCTCAAAGAGCGTTTGGAGCAGATGGGCACCGATATGCGGGAAGTTATAAAGGATATGAAAGACCTGAACATTACCGGCAGAACGCTGCAACTCCAGGAACAGATTTTATCAAGAATGCTCGATGCCCAACGCTCAATACACCGCAGGGACTTCAGTAAAAAGAGAGTTGCGGAAACAGCAAAACAATACGAGGGTATAGATCCGGGCATACTACCGGAAAATCTCGGAGAACATAAACGTTATTTAGAAGAAGATTTAATCAAAGCGCTTAAGGAAGGTTACACCAGGGATTTTGAGGTGTTGATAAAAAATTATTTCGACAGCCTGAACAAGAAAAATATTATTATACCCGTAAAAAAGAATTAATCATTATCTTCGATCCTGGAAATACCTTTTTGGTCTAATAAAAGGTTAAGACTGTTTATGTATGTGTCATATTCTTTCTGGCGGAGCTTCTCAAGACTGTTCTCAATTTTTCGTAATTTATCCGCCAGGAGCAATAGATTTTCTTTTCTGGTTTCGATTTTCAAAGCCGTATAATCTTTATGAGCTTTGAGTTGTGTAATATGAAAAGACAGGGATTTAATTTTTTTATTAATTACCCGGCGCATGAAGAAATACGAAAGCAGGGTACCGAGCATCAAGCCGATACCAAACGAAAGTATGATTATTTGTACTGTTTGCCAATTCATATTCACAACTCCCTTATATTACTTAAACAACGCAAGACGAATCAGAGTTTCAAAAAATCTTAAAAATTTTTACAGATATATGGCTGTTTATTAAATCGTATTCTCGATTGTTCTGCGATGCTAATACTATTAAAATATCGACTGAAATCATGCTAAAAGTTAGTTTTCCATATCGCTTGTCGAAATGTTTTTTCATCCTGCTGTTTTTCCTGAGTTTTACTGTTTCTTCCTTGCAGGCTCAAATCGATAAAGAGATAAGCCAGAAATCTATACTGGCACAGCAGTTAGAAAGGCAGGGCGACCTGGAGAAGGCGTTAATTCTATACAAGGAGCTTTATGCCCTTCAACCTGAGAATAATGTCTATCAGTCAAGAATCAGGCGAATACTGGAGAACCTCAAGAAGTACGAAGAATGGACCGGCTACATAGAAGAAGCATTGAAAAAGCAGGGCGAAGATATTAGTCTTTTGAGTGAGCGTGCCCGGGCATATTATCTTCTTGGCAATGAAAATGAAGCGAGAAAAACATGGGATACAATCATTCAATTAAGCCCGGACAGTGAATACAACTACCGCACAGTATCACAATTCCAACAGGGATTCAGACTCTATGATGATGCAATCAATACGCTTCTTTTGGGACGGGAAAACATAAAAAAGCCGATGGTTTTTGCTAACGAGCTTTCGACCTTATATCAAATCAGGCAGGATTTCAGGCTGGCTGCCAGGGAATACCTGAATATGGTGATGGTAAATCCAGGGTACTTTAAGATTGCTGAACAGGTTATAAATAGTTTTCCGCCGGACAGCGAAGTTGTTGCCGATGTAACCGATGAATTAGAAAAAGTTGTAACCGATTCTCTGGATAATGCTGATTTCCGCAAGCTTCTATCCGGATTTTATATCAAAAACAGGGAATACCGGAAGGCATTCGCCAGTTACGTGGTTCTTGATTCAATGGTACAGGCAAACGGTAATCAGATTCTCAGCTACGCTGATCAAATATTCCAGATAGGCGAATATGATTATGCAATACAATCCTATACTTATTTTTTACAGCAATACCCTGAAAACGAAAACACCGGGCAGGCAAGGCTGGGATTAGCGCGGTCTCTGGAAAAAAGCTTTTTCGATGAAAAATACACCGATACTATGGACGATTCAATTCAAACGGCGTATCGGAAACAGAACCAAAAGAGAGCGCTTGACGAATACGAAGCTGTAACCAGTATATATAAAAATACTCCATGGGAAGTTGAAGCATATTATCGCATAGGTGAGATCAAATATTACAGGCTGTTTGATCTTGACGGCGCAATAAAAGCGTATGAAACCGTGAGAAAACTATCACCGCAATCGACCCTGGGATGGGAATCGACATTAAATATCGGAGATTGTTACCTTTCCGGGGGAGATATGAAAAAGGCGGCAGAATATTATACCATGCTGGAAAAAGCAGGCGGAAAATTTACACAAATAATGTTCCGTGCACAGTATAACCTGCTGATGAATGAGTATTACGCCGAAAACTTTTCCGATGTGAGGAAATCACTCGAGGAATTGTTTGCCAAAATTCCTAAAAACAACGATTTAAGTAATGACATACTGGCGCTCATTTTATTTTTGGATGAAAATCTTGAAGCGGACATTGAGCCGCTCCGGAGCTATGTTAAAGCGGAACTGTTGATCCGCCAGAGAAAACTTTCAGAAGCCGAAGCACTGTTAAAAGAAAATATCAATACAATCGGTTCGCACCCCATTGCCGATGACATGGTGTTTCAAGCAGCGCATATTCAAAAAGAAATGGGGCGTTATGAGGAATCGATAGCCACGATGCAGCAGTTGATTGACCGGTTTCCGAGAAGCCTTCTTCTGGAACGCGCATCTATCACAATTGCCGGACTCTATGAAGAAAAGCTGCATCAAACCGAACCGGCAATAGCAGAGTACGAGAAATTCCTGCGCCGTTTCGGCAACAGCATATATCTGGACGAGGTACGGGAGCGGCTTCGTAAACTACAGCAGAAAAAACAAGACCGCCCCGAGTATTCGGGGATGAAATGATAAGCATGCTCCCGCTCAGCGGGATAATTTTTATGATACCGAGTACCGGGGATAAATTTCAACATTCATAACAAAACTCAATCATCCAAATAACCGTAGAGACGCATGGCGATGCGTCTCTTTAATAGAGCAAAGGTGAAGAACACCTTCGACAGCGAAATCGTATACATCGTTAACATTTTAATACGAATTAGCGCAGATAAATGCAGATGAAATGATGGGTATAATCTAGAATCTTCGGGATTGAATCATAGAAATCATTTAATCACCCCGAGTACTCGGGGCGGTTCAGACATATATTTTTATTGAGAAATTGACATGAAATTTACCGTAACAGCATTCAGTCTAACAATTATATTGCTATTAAGCCCCTTCCCCGGCATCCGGGCGCAGTATGTGCTTATTCCGATGGATTTAAAGCAAACAGACCATTTGAAAGCTTATGGCGCAGCATACTGGACACTGCAGCATGACGTTGACGTTGAATGGCTTTTGAACTATCGAGGCGGTTCATTCATGGCTAAATACTCTGAGCCGCTTGAAAATGAATTATTGATGCGGGGTGTGTCATATCAGGTTATCCGGGAAGAAGACGTCGTTTCGGTTCAAAAAACCATTGCGGATAACAACATGGAATCGATAAAACTCGAAAAAGCCCCAAAAATAGCAATATATTCCCCGCCGAACAAACAGCCATGGGACGACGCAGTAACGCTGGCGCTGACCTATGCTGAAATTCCCTATACGGTTCTCTGGGATGAAGAAGTAATGTTGGACAGTCTTGATAATTTTGACTGGCTCCATTTGCATCATGAGGATTTCACCGGACAGTACGGGAAGTTTTATTCGGTTTACAGTAATGCCCCGTGGTATATTGAAGACCAGTTATTGTCGGAAATGGTAGCAAAAAAACTGGGATATTCGAAAGTATCGGAAGAGAAAAAGGAAGTAGCCCGCCGTATACGGGACTATGTAGCCAAAGGGGGATTCATGTTTGCCATGTGCTCTGCGTGTGACAGCTACGATATAGCGCTTGCGGCGGAGGGCATAGATATCGTGAGTGCCGTATATGACGGCGGAGTATGAATATTCCGATATAGATTATCCGCCAAGTACGAATTTAACCTGGATACAAAATCAGGCGACAGACTACTTCAAGCTATTCGAATTTTCGGCTAAATACGATCCCGTACCGGCCATGCTAACACAAAACCACGTCAGTGTTATTAAAGGTTTTATGGGACAGACTACCGGATTTAGCCGCGACCTGATCAAAAAATCCGTCATAATTATGGGTGAAATAGAAAATACACCGCTCGTGAAATATATACACGGCAACCACGGGGAAGGCACGTTTACGTTTTATGCCGGTCATGACCCGGAAGACTACACGCATTACATCGGCGACCCCCCTACACAACTTTCACTCCATAAAAATTCCCCCGGTTACCGGTTAATCTTGAACAACGTCCTCTTCCCTGCTGCAAAAAAGAAAAAACGGAAAACAGATTGACAAATACATTTGAATTTGAGCATTAATTTCTTATGTTCTTACAAAATATCTTTTCGTAAAGACGAAAGACTCGCAAAGATTATATCAATATATAAAACTGCAAAACAATATGCAAAAACTAAAGTTTGCATAAGTGTCTACACATGCTCAAGTTGTCATTGAGAGGATCCCCCCGCATACTGTGGGTAGCAAGAAGAAGCAATATCCTCATCTAAAATTCTCTAACTTTCAAAATTTACAAAAGTCTCGTAATTAAAATTATTTCAATAAAAAAGGCTGATTCAAAACGAACCAGCCTTTTTCTTTTTTGTGAAAAGAAATAAAATTATTTGATCAGCATCATCCGCTTCGTATCGCTGAATTCTCCTGCCTGCAGCCTGTAGATGTATATTCCGCTGGCGGCACTGCTCGCATCCCACGTTGCGCTGTGATACCCTGACTGCACGTAACCATCCACAAGACGCGCCACTTCCTGCCCCTGAATGTTATAAATCACCAGAGTTACATTCGACGCCTTCGGCAGTTGAAAGTTAATAGTAGTTACAGGATTGAACGGATTGGGATAGTTCTGTTCAAGCTTGAAACCTTTTGGAAGCGGCTTAAAGCTTAGTTTTTTAGATGGTTCTCCTTCAAGAATTTCTATACTAATTTGAGAACTATCTGATTTTGAAGCATCATCTGTTACAATCACTTTTAGATAAAAATATTCACCAACTCTAATATTCCAATAAAATTCTTCTTCAAGATCACTTACACCCAATTCAACCGTGCTTGTCTCACTCCAATATATAAGTTCCCACACTGGATCTCCCGACTCAGGATATAAAGCTTTCCATTGATAGCTATAAGGAGACTCACCGCCGGAAACATCGGCAGACCATTCATCATGTTCATTTTCATACAAATAATCAGGACCTTCAATTTCAACTTCCATATAAGGAATATAATCGACTTCAAAAGATACAGACTCTTCTGAGTTATTATAATCATCAGTAACTTCGACTTTTAGTTTAAAATCATCGGTAATAGATTCAACATCAAGTTCTAATTGATAAGAGTTTTCTCCTACTTCAGTCCATGACTGACCGGTATATTTTTTATACCATTGATAAGAATATGGCAAAACACCACCACTCGCCTCAGCCGTCCATATAGGGTCATCTTCATCATCCCAATACACTTCATCAGGTCCATCTACTATTTCAACTGTAAGATTGTGATAAATTTTATGAGCATTAAATGCATCCACAATATCATCATCATAAGTGGAACTTGCAAGGGCTAAAAGCGCATCTCTAGCATCTAAAAATGTAGCATTGTCATCAAGGAGCTTTATTGATGAAAATACAAGAATATCAGCATCTTCTTCATCAATGTCTGCATCCCATCTGAAATCCCACAAAGCGCCGGAAAAAATCACACTATTATCATGTTCCTCAGACTCCCCATTTGGCTCAAGGTCAATTTCACCAAAATCATCATAAGTCCAATTATTAACCAAAGACCTGAACCAATTGTATCCACCGGGTTCATCTACCCACACAAAAATAGTATCAATTCGAACGCCTTCCGCATCACTTTCATACGCCAGACCGAAGTAATCTGCGTATGCTTCTTCCATAGCATTGTCTTCAAGTTCCTCTTTTGTAAGTTCTTCCAGAGCATATATAACATGATGCATATACTCATGAGCAATAACTGCAGATTCTTGCATTGGATTTTTTAATCCATATAAAGGAGCTCCATGTCTAAAACGAGTCATTTTAGACTCTAGAAAGGATGTTGCTAAAAAAACGGTAATATCATGAGTATAAGCTTTTATTTTCGGCACTTTGTTCGTCTCTAATCCTAAGTTCCATAGGAAGCGTTCGAATTTATCGAAGTGATAATATGCCGCAACCTCGTCAAAATGAATGCTTGTAGTGTCATAATAGAACTCCGCAGTTTCTGAGGAAACTCTTTTCGGGTCGTAATAATCTTCCCAAACTTCAACATTTGCTCCATCCAAATAATAATATCCAGAAACCGGATCATTTAAACCTAATAAAATTTTCTCTTCTAAATCACCATACAATGGACATGATAAATAAACCCATCCCCAACCTGTATCTGAGTATCTTTTTACTATGCTTATCTTGGATATAATTGTTCCGTTTAACGCATCAATTTTATATTCTAACTCATCATGCGGTTGTGAAACAATAACAATGGATTTATAAACAAGTTTATAGGATTCGTTTTCAGTGTTCCTGTCCTGTACATTGATAAAAAGCTCAGGTTTTCTGACAATTTTTATACTGCTTCCTGCAAGGTCAGAACTTATAATACCCTCTGCGGTTTCAGCTCCTATTGATGGCTTAGTATCTATTTCAATATCAGGGAAATAATCACCGCTGACATAATAAATAGCCCCGCTGTTGTCTACCGCAACAAGGTATCCGCTCCCTAAGATCTGTATTCCTTTATGTTTTTGCCTGTACTGCAGCGTTGTTCCGAATTTTTCCAAATAATGAGTCTGAACCAGTTCCAGGTCCGTATCGACGTTATCAATACCGAGCATTGTCTTTTCTTCATTCAGAAATGCTTTAGCAATCTTTTCGGGCGTGCCTGAGTATTTAGTAATCGTATGTCCGAGAATCGATGCAGGCGTTCCGGTAAAATTGTTCATCCGTATTGTCCACTGGTTATTGTATTTCTGATTAAATAGCTGAGCCGATTCTATCCTTTGTTCCTTATCTGGTTTTTGCTGAGTATCCTGTGTAAATCCAAATATGAAACAAAGGGAAATGACTGTAGTAATAACAAGTAACAACAGTTTTAAGGTATTCATGGTATATTCCTCCAATATATGATTTGTTCATTAATAAAAATATAAAAATTATTCGAATATTTTTTTTATAATCACCGCATGTTACGTAGCTACATGAAAGGAATGACTATAAATAAAAAATATCATTTAAAAAACAGTAACATGTCTTTTAAGGTATTTGTTAGAGGCAATTGAGAAGGGAAAATATTGATAATTAAACTAAAATATGTTTGAAATAGAGGAATAATTTAGTTAAATTGAATTCGGAGTTGGAGTTCTAGCAAAGTTCCCTTCTCTATAAGCCCCGTTT
>LJUD01000066.1 GCA_001304035.1 bacterium SM23_31
GAACGGGCGACGTGATTCAGCTCGATTTCGGAGCCGTATATAAAGGGTATCATGCAGATTTTTCCCGGGTGCTTTTTCTGGGTAATCCTCCCGAATACATGTTGCACATACACAGTGTTGTTAATAAAGCACTGGAACAAGCCATAGAAACGATACAGCCGGGAATAGCGGCTAATGCAATAGACGCAGCGGCACGAAATATTATAAACCGGAAGGGTTTTGGACAGTATTTTGGTCATTCGGCAGGGCATGGAGTCGGTTTATCGGTACATACACTGCCTAAAATTTCCGCAGCGAATGCAGAACCTGTCGAAGAAGGCAATGTGTTTACGATAGAACCCGGAATATATATTCCGGATTTCGGCGGCGTTCGCATTGAAGACGTTGTCAGTATTGGACAGTCCGGTGCAATGGTATTGACAGAAGTACAAAGAGACCTTGTTATCCTGTAAAACATGCCTGATATATCCTGCATAATTGTTACTTTCGAAAACGAAGAAACTATCGGCGGCTGCCTGGAATCGGTTACTGCGGATTTAAATGAGTTTTCCGCTGAAATTATTCTTATAGATAACGCTTCGACCGACAACACATTACCTGTTGCACACGGGTTCAGGGAAAAATGCTCACACGATTTTCGCATTATTAAAAATCTATTCAACCTGGGATTCGCACGGGCAATTAACCAGGGAATAGCCGCCTCGAACGGAGAATTTATACTCCTTTTAAATCCCGATACCGTTATACATCCCGGATTTTTTCTTCGGATGGTGTCATTTTTACGGGAGAATCCCGACGTTGGGATTGTAGCTCCGCAGCAGCTAACCGCTTCCGGGTCCATACTGCCTTCATGCAGAAATTTCCCGACCCATCTTTCCCTGTTTTTTAATGTATCCGGTCTGAGCGTTCTCTTTCCAAAAAGCCGCATTTTTAACGGCTGGAAAATGGGCTGGTTCGATCATAAGACTTCGCGCACTGTTCAGCAGCCGATGGGAGCATGCCTTCTAATTCGCAAGTCGGACGTTGAAAAAGTAGGTTACATGGATGAACAATTCCGGATGTTTTTCAACGACGTGGACTGGTGCAGGCGTTTCCTTGAAGCCGGAAAAACGGCATATTTTCTTGCAGATGCAAAAATAACGCATTATGCCGGTCACAGCGTCCGCCGCAAGCCGGTACGTATGATCTTTTCTTCGCACCGGGCTTTCGGCAGGTATTTTAAAAAATACTACCGCAAATGGTACTGGATACTGCCTGATCTTATCTCTTCAATTATTCTTCTATTTACGGCGTGTATTCGCATACTTCTCCTGCCGTTTTGCTCCCGGCGGTAACAAGTGAAAATCATCCGTATTTTTCGAGTATATACATCCGGGCAGCGATCGCAATTATTAACTAAACTAAAGTCCGCACTCTACGGCATGAGCCGTCACTTATGTGATAGAGTTCCGATGCCCCAAAAACCACAAAAAAAGCCTGAGTATTAAGAGAAATACGGCTGTTATACTTTCTTGCCTTTTTTTATGGATATACATTTCAAAAGTAAAATCTCAAAAGTAAAAAGTTTATAATCCCGATTATTCGGGACAAAAACGAATGTATGAGGAAAATATGTATATGTCTTTACGCTTCTAAAGATCCCGAATATTCAGGACAAAGAAATAGCAGAATGCAGATGCGTGCATTTCCACCGCAGATGTACCGGTCTTTGACGGAAATATTCACACTGATATTTTACAGTTGAAAAATATTTATTTAGTAATAACAAGCACTTATGAGGCGTAAAAATTCTCTTGGCACTACATTTTTAATTTTTTTAATAATCTGCGTATTGATGATTTATATTTCTCTAATTGTTGCAGGTATTGCCACGCCCCGCTGAGCGGGATGCAAAACCTAGTTCCGAAGCAACGGAAAATTTTATCCGTCCGTAGAGACGCATGGCGATGCGTCTCCTATTGCTGGTTCAAGTTTGTAACTTGAACCTGAAAGTTTCAGACCATGTTTAAAACATGCTCCAGCAAAATAAAACATAACCGGTAGCCGCAGGCTTTAGCCTGCGTTAATTAAATACTTTCCCCTCATACCTATTGTAGACAATTAAATGCAAAAACAAGCCATTGACTCCCCACAACTATTCCATTTTTTGCATAATTGGGATTATGTCTTGTCTAAAGATCCACCTCCGGCAGAAAATATTATAATTTTCCCACTGAGCTGGATGCAAGACCTGACCCCGATGTTATAGTGCAATATTTTTCATTGTTCTTGATTATTCACTGTTTAAAAAATTTTTAAAAATATATAATATATATTAATAATCATTTACGTATTTTTAGGCAATGCAAAATATTTCACTGTTAAGATAATACAATGCTCAGAAAATTTTCCCAATAGTGCAAAATATTTCACTATAATTTTCACTTTTTTTACCGAATAAAATAAAAATAATTATGGCACGATATTTGCAATTAATAATTTAAATAATTTTTGTTAATTTTTTAAATTATAAAAAAGCTCGATAAATTTAATGATTTATTCCTTTGCATTTTGCAATTTATTTTATTATGTTGTTGTATAAGGCAAATTAACTTACACTTCTCTATATGACGGCAGATGAAACGACAATTCACGCTGGTAGTAATTATCTCGATGATCCTCCTGCTGAGTCTCGCGGTATAGATACATATACCGCATGATCAAACGACTGTTGAAAATTGCCTTGATTTTCCGTTTTAAAGAAATTACAATAATAAATAGTAATGTTAGAGTATTAACTCCAAAAAACTGATTGAAACTCGATTGTGTAAGAGACAATAGTAATGCAAAAGATTTTAATTTTTGTATTAATGATGTTCCTGTGCTTTTTCTTTTGTAAAAAAGAATCGGTTACCGAACCTGAGCCGGAGCCGGAACCGGAGAATAATGCTCCTCGAATAGTAAGCATAAGGGCGATTCCGTCGGTTGTTGAAGCAGTCGAAAACGGATCGGCGGATTCGGTTCTTGTTACCGTGAGAGCGTATGACAAAGATATGGATGATTTGACTTTTACGTTCAGCGCTGAAGAAGGAATATTAGGTAATCAATCAAGGTATGATATTATCTACACGCCCCCTCCGTTTCCGGGGGATTACATTGTATCGTGCAGAGTCAGCGATGGACAGGATACCGTTGGAAGGTCTGTAACCGTAAGCGTCTCGCAGCCTGACCCGGAATATGAATTTGCACCTGAAACGATTTTAATCAACAGGCATTTGACCGTTTTAGTCGGACCAAGCTGGGCTCCCGATTGGAGAGAGACAACGGACATCAATGATTTTGTAACTATTGAACCTTACCGCATTGCGAAATATGAATTGACTAATATGGAATATTACCAGTTCGTAAAAGAAGGGGGGTACGATAATGCTTCCTGGTGGTCGGGAGCCGGATGGAACACAAAGATTGACAGCGGCTGGACGGGACCAATGTATTGGGGTTCAAGCGAGCCGCCATGGATCGATGATCCTTACTCCCACTACGAGGATACACCTGTCCACGGCATAAGTTTTTACGAGTCGGAAGCATACTGCAACTGGCTAAGTGAAAAAACAGGAATTAAATATTCTATTCCGAAAAGCGCCCAATGGCAGCGTGCTGCAAAAGGACCCGACCCTGGATACAAATATCCATGGGGAAACGAATTTGTAGATGAGTATATGCATTTTACTTTAAATGATAGGCCTGAATTATTACCGGTTAATATTCTTCCGGAAGGAAAATCGCAGGACGGTTGCTATAACATGGTTGGTAACGCCTTTGAACTGGCAGATCCTCTAAAAATTCTTCTAAATGACAAATTAATTAAAGTATATTATTCTGTAGGTTATGGTTCTGATCCCGATTGGGAGAAACTTAATACGGCTACAACGAGCGCTCGGGTATTCGCAATATATGATAGACGTTATGGTGTAGGATTAAGAATCTGTAGAGAATATTGATACAATTAGGAAGAAAAAGATGAACAAGATTTTCATTTTTGTATTAATGACGTTCCTGTGCTTTTTCTTTTGTAAAAAAGAATCGGTTACCGAACCTGAGCCGGAGCCGGAACCGGAGAATAATGCTCCTCGAATAGTAAGCATAAGAGCGATTCCTTCGGTTGTTGACATATTAGAAAACGGCTTTGCAGATTCCATGCTTGTTACCGTTAGAGCATACGATAAAGACATGGACGATTTGACTTTTACTTTCAGTGCTGATGAAGGAATATTGGGTAAGCAATACAAGTATGACATTATATATACTCCTCCGCCTTTTCCGGGGGATTACATTGTATCGTGCAGAGTCAGCGATGGGCAGGATACCGTTTCAAGTTCCGTAACCGTAAGCGTCTCTAAACCTGACCCGGAATATGAATTTGCCCCTGAAACGATTTTAATCAACAGGCATTTGACCGTTTTGGTTGGTCCGAGCTGGGCTCCCGATTGGAGAGAGACAACAAACATCAATGATTTTGTAACTATTGAACCTTACCGCATTGCGAAATATGAATTGACTAATATGGAATATTACCAGTTCGTAAAAGAAGGGGGGTACGAAAATGCTTCCTTGTGGTCGGAAGACGGATGGAATACAAAGATTGACAGCGGTTGGACGGGACCAATGTATTGGGGTTCAAGCGAGCCGCCTTGGCTCGATGACCCCTATTCCCACTACGAGGATACACCCGTTCACGGCATAAGTTTTTACGAGTCGGAAGCATACTGCAACTGGCTAAGTGAAAAAACAGGTATCACGTATAGTATCCCGAAAACCGCACAATGGGAGAGAGCTGCAAAAGGACCCGACCCGGGATATAAATACCCATGGAGCAACGAATTTGTGGATGAATACATGCATTTTATTTCATTTGGTTTTCCTGAATTATTACCGGTTAATATTCTTCCGGAAGGGAAATCGCAAGACGGATGCTATAACATGGTTGGTAACGCTTTTGAACTGGCAGATCCTCTAAAAATTCTTCTAAATGACAAATCAGTTAAAGTATATTATTCTGAAGGCGGAAGTTGTTCTGATTCGGATGATTGGAAACGGACTTTAACTGCAGCGGGCGCTAGGGTATTCGCAGAATATAATAGACGTTATGGTGTAGGATTAAGAATCTGTAGAGAGTATTGATAATACAAGGAGGAATATACAATGAAATTTGACCGTTTACTTATAAAACTGCTTGCACTCAGTTTTTCCATACTGAGTTACGGAATTACAGAAGCTCAGCAGTCTACAAATGTAATGTCAAAAAAAGAACGGATAATTGCTTACCAGATACCTGAAGATTCTTTAAAATCTATATCAACACAAGAACTTCTTGAGAGATGTATGAATTTTCCATACCTTATTGACATTTATCTTGTAGAGGATATATCTTTAATTTTCCCCTACATTATTAAATCATTTAATGGTTTTGTAGAATTTTTTAGCAGTAGGGAAGATGCCGGAGTGGTAATTCTAAATGCTTACCAGAACATACAACCGGATATTATTGCAACAAAATCTACAATTGTGGAAAAGTACTATGCAGCTTTCAGATTCGATTGTATATCTCTTTTCTTGGCACAAGAGGAAATTTTAAACCAATTAAAAGGGTCAGAAAAAATAGCTATAAGGGCGCTTTTACAGAAAAACGACCAAATGGATAACTATAACTATAATAGCGGTGAAATTATCTATGACATTTTTTCAAAGAATTTTATTAGTTATGCATTGGCAAAATATCTACAAAAATCAGGTTCAATAAGTTTTACAACTTTAAAAAACAATAACAGCGAAATTAATGAATCTTTGTCACACTTTCGAATAAGAGCTTTAGGGGAAAATTCAATTAAAGAAATAAAAAATATTGCGATTAATTATATTAAAAATTAACCTATTGGGGTGAAGAAATGAAAAATATAATTTATATTTTTGCGTTAATCGCTCTGTTTTTTAATTATACAACAGTATTCTCTCAGAGCGACGTTAATAAAACACCAAATGGTAAGAATATTTCAGGACAAAGTGGGGATGAACTATCTCAAGGTAGAATAAACTGGATAAATTTTGTTATGGAAAATGATTATCCTAATGTTGAAGTGATCGAAGCTCCAATACCTGAACATGGAAAATTCAACTGCCACTTTTTTGCATGGCATAATATGCAGGGTTACGGTGTGTGGGATGAGGACTATATCTGGAGACACGGTAAACCAAATGATTTGAAAAAATGGCGTGCTTTTGAAGCGAAATATTTTTTTGAAGATGAAGAATATTCAACACCTACCGGTTATGCATCCTATGTTATTGCCCAAATCCAGAAAATATCCGCAACAGCAGAACATGGTGTTGAAGCCGAAATATGTGTTTATAAATTAAATGGTCTAATAACACATTCTGCTCGAATACTGGAGGGTTCTGAATATGTAATTTCAAAATGGGGTGAATGGGGTATATATAAACACCATCGGGACTCTTGTCCAGATGGAGATTGGGTTGGAACTGATCCTGAGAACATGGAATATTATGACTATGGAGAAGTAAGCGAATATTACGGCATAAATCCTTACTATAGTCCTGTTAATGATCCGGGTCTGCGTTACACGTCAATTCCTGATGCATTGGATGCTGCTGGTGAGGATTGTATAGTTTCGGTATTTGAAGTATCTGAAGGTTCGTATGAAATTGATGAAGATATTTTTATTTCTAGTGATAATAGTATATATTTCAATCCGGGTGCCCAAATTATTTTTACCGGTAATTATGAAATCCAAGCAAACGGATATTTTGAAGCAAACGGTGCTGAATTTAAAGGTAACACAGGAGGTTATAATGATTGGGACGGTATATACATCTATGATGAAGGGGAAATTAAAGATTGTATAATTAAAAATGCTGCGTATGGTATGTATGCTTATAACGCTTCTTCACTAATCATTGAAGATAATGAATTTAGAAAATGTAATTATGGAGTACTTCTTTATAATGGTTGTTACACAGATATTATAAAAAATTATTTATATGATATTAATAATCAAGGTATTTATATATTGTGTAATCCTGTTAATATATGGTTGGATACAGTTGATAATGCAAATTCATGTATTAATATTTATAATTCTGTATCCTCACCATGCATTCAAGAAAACCAAATATTAAACGCATTGAGTACGGATGGAATATATGTTAATAATACTTATGCGGATATTGAGGAAAATTATTTTGAGGGATGTGAATCTTCATGCGTCTATAATACTATTTGTGCAACTGCAGATGTTACTCGAAATAATACAATAATTAGAGATGGTGACTGGTCAATTTATAATGCGAATGAAAACCATACGGTAGATGCTACACAAAATGAATGGGTTAACATGTTGAATTATGGTCTTGTTCAAACTGAAGAACAGAAAATTTCAGTTTTTAATTCAAATGCTCTAAAAAAAAGTTCTAATAACTATGAAGCAGAACAATTATTTGAACAAGGAAAAAATTATTATGAATCTAACAACTGTGAACAGGCATTATATAATTTTAAGCTCTTAATTGTTGAATACAGCGATACAAAATATGCAAGAAAATCTTACATATATGTTAATCAAATATTAGATTCTAAAAAGGATTCACGTGAAGAAAATGTTACTTTTTTTCAAGAAATAAAACAGGAACTAATAAACAATGATGGAAGCAGATTAATAATTAATGACATGGATTTTCACATTTTGTACTGGCTGCAGCGAAATAAAATGTACGATGAAACTGAAAGAAAATTTGACGAAATGCTTGAATACTTATCCGAAGAACATTATCAAAATGAATTAAAATTTAGTAAAGCGTTATTTTATATTCACGGGAAAAAAGAACCTGATAAGGCAGTTCCGTATTTACAGTATTTAGCTTCTAATGAAACTGAATTTTCTGATATTGCAAATCACGAACTTATTAAATTAGGCAAGAATAATGAGAAATTTTTGTCTGAAGCTGAAAATACAATACCTGAAAACTTTAAGTTAATGTATAATTACCCCAATCCATTCAATCCGGTAACGACCATTAGTTTTCAAATTCCGGAAGCATCAAAAGTAACATTGGTAGTTTACGATATTCTTGGTAGAGAAGTTACTCGACTTATTGATGGAAATCTGCATGCGGGTTATCACAGCGCAACATGGAATGCGAGCACTGCAGCCAGCGGAATATACATTTACAGGCTGCAAGCGGGAGAATTCAGCAATACGAAGCGAATGCTGTTGATAAAGTAATTTGTATACTATTATTATATAAAAGCCTCTTTTCCCTGAGCATTCGGGGGATGGAGGCTTTTTTATTTTACCGTTGGATTCGGGAAAATTATTCTTGCTTTTTATACATATATTATGTTACTTTATTAGAAAAAAGTGTTACCGGAGTGCAATTATGTCGTCAATTGTGCGGTTTGGAGTATCCCTTGATAAAAAATTATTAGATGATTTTGATAAACTGATTCAGAGAAAAGGATATAAGAACCGTTCTGAAGCTATCCGGGATTTGATCCGTGAATCACTCGTTGAGGAAGAATGGGAGTCCGGTACGGAAATTATCGGATGTATTACTATTGTGTATGACCATCATGTCCGCAAACTTTCGGAGGAACTTCTGAAAATCCAGCACGACCATTACCTCAATATGCTCTCGACTCTCCATTTGCATCTTGACCATCATAATTGCCTGGAAGTAATCGTGGTAAAAGGAAAAAGTAACGAGGTAAAAAGTTTTTCCGATATTATTTCCGGGCAGAGAGGCGTAAAATTCAGCAAATTAACGGCAGCTACGACCGGCAGATTGCTTGTATAGCACGGATTATCTCCCGCTGCCGAGCGGCAAATCCGCTGTTAATCAATTTTTTCAGGTCACAGGTCGTAAGAAATATTTTACTTGATTTATTTACAAAAAGTTATGACGGAACTACTTTACCTTAACGATTCGTATGCCGCCACTTTTACGGCAAAAATTGTGGATTCGATTACCGTTGACGGCAATTTTGCCGTTATTCTCGATAAAACCCTTTTTTATCCGGCGTCCGGCGGTCAGCTCCATGACACAGGATTTATTAACGATGTGCCCGTTATTAATGTTTACGAAGACGGCGGAAGGATTATTCACGTACTGGAGCGTGATATATCAGCCGGCACGGTGGAGTGCCGCATTGATTGGGAACGGCGTTTTGACCACATGCAGCAGCATACAGGGCAGCATATACTATCGCAGAGCATTATCCGCACTGAGGACGCGGAAACAATTTCGTCCTCGCTCGGTGAAGAATGTTCAACCATCGATATCGACAGGGAGACATTTTCAATGGAACAGGCTGTCCGCGCAGAGGATGAAGCAAACAGGTGGGTATACCTGAATGTTCCCGTTCACGTCCTGTATCCGACGGACAAAGAACTGGAAGGGATGCCGCTTCGAAAAAAGCCCCCAGCCGGCAAAAAAACAAGAATTATCCACATTGAGGGACTGGACTACTCCCCGTGCGGCGGGACGCACTGCTCAAGGACGGGCGAGGTCGGTGTAATTAAGATCAGGGGCTGGGAGAAAATGCGCGGGAAAATACGGCTGGAGTTTTACTGCGGACGGAGAGCGCTTAAAGACTACCAATCGAAAAACCGCATTGTAAACGCTGTAAGCAGTTCTCTGTCAATTCAAGAGTCAAACATTGAAGAATCGGTGCAAAAACTGCTGGAAGGAAATAAATTTCTTCAGAAAAATGTGCGCGATTTGAGTTATAAACTTTTTGAATATCAGGCTCAGGAGCTTTATAATGCCTGTGAGCAATTCGGCGGCATTCGCATAATAACGCACGTCATGCAGGAGGGGAGTATCCCCGATTTGCAGGCATTGGCTCAAAAGATTCGCAGCTGCGGGACGTGCGTACTGCTGTTAGGCGGCTCGGGTGAAAAGCCCGCCTTCGTCTTTTCATGTTCGGATAATGTTTCCATTAATTTACAAGATGTCCTGAGTGAGTTGAAGCCGGACTTCGACGTAAAAGGCGGAGGCGGTCCATCCATGGTTCAGGGAGGAGTATCCGTCCAAAATGATATATCAGTTTTCATTAATACGGCAAAACAGGCTGTCTTCGATATGTTAAGTTCGCAGATGGATTGATCTTGATATGGGAAAAAACTTTGAAAGCGACGTGCTTTCGGTGCATTAATTCAATGAATAAGCGAGGATGTTTTCGGGTGTGAAAATATACGTAAATTTCTTGTCCCGCTTGGCGGGATGACTTAAAATATTGAAGAAATTAATTACATTAACAATTCCCGTAATTTCACATTTAATTCTTTTTTTTCCTCTTTTAAGGAAGCGAGTCTCATCCGTTCAAGAGGTGAAAGCAAACCCGCACTTTCCTCTTTATCGAGGCGCACAATTTCAGATTTTATCTGGTCTAATTTGTTTTTTATAGATTTTACTTTTCTTTCTAACAAATCCGACATATATTACCTCCAAATCCTGTTGAGTGGGAGAACAATTGTAAACTCTTATTATTATTAATTTAGCGTTTCATAATACGTAAAAATTGATTGATTGTCAAGGAATATTTGATTATAATTTACCCGGATATGATATGTTCATTTAATATAATACTATAAAGATGGGATAACGGCAATGTATCAAAAAAGCACCGGATTTCGCACAATAGACCTCAGGAGTGACACGATAACGAAACCTTCCCCGGCTATGCGTGAAGCAATGGCAAATGCCGAAGTCGGGGATGATGTTTTTGGTGAAGACCCTACGGTG
>LJUD01000067.1 GCA_001304035.1 bacterium SM23_31
ATTGGCTTGTTAGGGTTTTATTAATAATTATTTTTCAAAAAACGACCATTTATTATGATATTCTTGGACATCTTTTAAATAAATAGCATACCACTCCGAGTTTTTATTTTTAGAGTATATCGTTTTTTTGGAAACAACCTTACTTGGCACAATATAATATTCGATAGTTTCTTTTTCTTTGTTTTTACGAATATTCACCAAAACATAAATATGAGTATCAGAGGCTTGTTCCTTTGATTTTTGAGAGAGAAGCCAGAAATTAAAAGTCCGAGCATTGGTTTTAACTTGTACAGAATAAGTATTTTGGCATGATTTATCGGTCACTAAAATATCCGCACCAATTGCGCTTCGTGAGGTGGGCGAGGCAATGAATCCTAATTTAGATAATTCAGAAGCAACGAGATAAACACCCCTCATTCCTGTAAGTTGACCTTTTGAAGCCATTTTATTTCCCATATTATTGGTTATAGATTTTAAGCTGCATTTTTTACATGGACATTTGTATTTAAATTATTATTTTGAGGATAAATTTGAGGCATTAAGGAACATATCTTCATTGTTAATACGGCATGACCGTGTTAAGGAGGTTGATACTTCAATCCTCGTTTACTAGTTTTGATTATATCCTCCTTATTTTTTAACCTAGCGGTCGTGGCATAAGCGGCAGGCCACAATATTACCCGCGACCACTACTTTTTTCGGCGTGCATGCTAGCGCCCTTCCTGTCCGCTTGATGCCATCGTTAGGTGCATATATTATTTAATAATGAGATTCAAGTTCATATATAGATTTATAAAATTCTCCTGTCTCTGCAGCCCATCTAGCTTTAGCTCTGATTGCATCAGGAAATGATATTTTCCCATCAAGTACAAAAAATATATCTTGGCTCGTCATACCAATAATATTAGTTGATTTGCTTTTTGAAAATGCTATAAGACCGTCGCTGGAAAAAATATTATAACATATGAATAAACCTCTTGACCAAGTAGCCTTACCAGATACTTTACCATAAAATACTAATAAATCACCTTCTGAGACAGGATCATTTTGCCATTTTGCTTCAAGTAAATATGTATCAGAGTCTAAGACGAAACTTCCATCAATTTGCTCACCTACAATTCTGAATGAACTCCTGGGTGAGAGGCCTGATTCCATAAAAAGACCATTTAAAAATTTTTCAAATGCGAATCCTCGCGGTTGTGGCTCTAAAGAGGTAATTTCAATTAATTGTTTTTTGAATTTTGAAAGATCAATATCCTCGGTTACCTCAACTGTATCTGGTTCTCTACTTGGGAGCGAGTTCAGAAAATCAGATTTCCACAACTCAGGAATTTTGAATTCTAATTTTTTTATTATCTCATTCAATTCCTTGATTTCTTCTCGTGTAATCTGAGGTGATCTATTTGAATAAATCATTGATCTTTCAACAATCTTCAATATTAATGAGCAGAACTTATCTCTGTCATATTTTAATGTTAATTCAATAAGTTTTAGTATTGCAGGTTGCTTGCTTCCTCCTTGCCAATATTTATCAAGGCCAACTTCTGCAGCAGCTCCCAAAAAGGAAATATCCTGATCTGCAAACGGATGTGCTTTCCCGGGTAAATAATGATATATATGCTGCGCTAATTCTTGAATATGCTGTAATTCAGTTAATTTCATCATTTAAAGTTTATATGCACCTAACGACAGAATCAAGCAGCGCGGCTTGTTAGCGTCCGCTTGAATGATTTGTTAGCTGTTTAAATACATTATGGTATCACTATGGGATCAATCTCAAACCTACTGCCACTCCTATGATAATATCTGTTGCCAAGAGACCAATAGTGATAATCCATGTTTCTTCCCTCCCCTTGATGGGTGCGTACCATACTCTAGGCACATGGTAGCTGAATTGACTAAGCTGGTTCTCAATTTTCGTTCTCATTAGTTCGTCACGTTTTATGAGGAAGAAAAACAGAATTGTAAGCACAAATGCGAGAACTAGGACGGAAATTGAGAGCCAACATATGGGGCGGAGTCCATATGCAGCCCCCAGTGCACCAATCTGTACCACGCCCATCGTCTGCAAGCGGTTCCACATCAAGTTGTCTTGGTGAAGGACGAATGATAAAATTTCGCTAGGCGATGGAGAGTTGCCAGATTCAACATTTTCTGTTCTTGGCTTTTCCATTTTGTTTTTTTTCTAGCATAACTATGGTTTATACAGATCATGTATATTAACTTATATACAGCAAATACAGCTATATAATACACCAATGTGATAGTAAGAAAAATCCTTCCCGCTCAGTGGGATAAAACCCTAAATCTACATCGTTTACTATAAATACAATTCGATATTACAAAATATTTCCACTATTTGCAAGTATTTTTACCTTCGTTCATTACTATGGGCTTTCCATGCATAGCTCACCTTTAGAATGAGGATTGAGTATTGGAAAAGCGGTAATAAATGGTTGAGCTATGCACGGTCTGCCGTTGTGACGGGTGAGGTTAGAAAAAAATTGGAGAATAACGGCAAGCACATCACCCGCTGACCGTCTGTAGTGAAGAACGCCTTCCTACCAAAACGCATCACAGACGATGAACGCTGCTTAAACCGGCGCGTAATAACAGTCAGGTACATACGCAGTTTAGGCCTCCTTCACTTTATGAACAGAATGACGACTAAATCAACTTTGACTAACCTACTGTATTCTTGGGGCGTTTGAACGCAAAATTGAGGTAAATTCATTGTCTTTCATCCGGCAATCGGTATTACCAGCAGCTTTGGTATGTACACGAAACTCGCACTACAAATTGCTGTTTTTCTGTGCTTCTGTTTTACAAATTCCTCTCAGTTTGTCCAGCTTGTCAGCCAGGGGATTGTATCTACGAGTTCTGCTATCAAGATCGAGTGTCGGCCTTAGCTTAATCGTGGTTTTCTCTTCTTCATCTCTGAGTTGTTCGTAAGTTAGTCTTCTATCTGGAACCCAGTAACCAATTTCAAGGTAGTCTTCCATCCACTTCGTCAACTCCTGTTCACCTGATTCCGTGAACTTATAGTTGTCAAACCGTTTACTGTCATTTGTACCCCCGCGAGGGACTGCTATAAGTCGAAGTTTGTTTCTGAGAATTGCACCTAAAGAACGTCTAAGTGTTGAGCGCCCTGTTTGTCCACTCCGAAAATGTTGGTCAAAGTCTCTATCCTGCAAACTCTCTTTTGCTATCCCAATGTAGATAAGTCGTCCCGACTGTCCGAAATCTCCAAGGTCCGCTTTATTTGCTAGAAATAAAGCATAAATACCAGGTTGTCTCGGATAGTCTCGGTGTTCGTTAACTGATTTTTTTTGTTTTCAGAAATGACTTATGAACTGAGCTTGTCACTTTTTCACAATCCCTTTGAATAACATGCGGTCTAGCGACCTAACTGACGTAGATCACCTGCCTTTATAGAGCGTCAGTGTAATATAAGTCAGATGCATTAACTACATTAGGTTGTTTCTTTCCATGCCCAAATGGATACTCCCTCTTCACTGCCAGGCTGAACTTCTTTAATGCTTATGTCAGAAGTTACAAGCCATTCTTTTGTAATTTCCGTTCTGACTTTCATGAAACTGTCTAATGCGTGGGCAATGAATGAGGCTGGTGAATAATATATTCCTGCTCCAGCTCCCATCGGCGGCCTGCCAGCAGCGGAAGGGTATTCATTTTCAATATGTTGAGCTAAGGCTTGGTCTTTTACTCTAATTTTTTCAAATATTTGATATGGCAAGAGAAACCTACCGTCTGCTTCTTGAAGTATTTCAATGATAATGCTTTCAATCTGTTTGAAATGCATCATTGGTTAATCTCCTTTTCAGACAACCTAATCTATTAATTCACTTAATAATTATTCGTTTATTATCAATTTGCAAATGAGTGTTAAGTCAATAATAATTTACTTTGTTAACTACAGAAAGTCAAGGTTATATTTTATCCATAATGGACTATTCCATGTAAGACTATTCTTATTTAATACTATAATTATCCGCATTTTCAGCAAGCTATGTACAGCACATAAAAAACTTCTGGAGGCGTATTTCTTGACAGTGTGAATAATGAGCGATGCCGGTGACTTTAAATATGTAGATTTCGCCACAAGGGCATTGTACCGATTTCGTAACAACATAGTGCACGTGGGAGACCTTGGAAAACTGGCTGAAAGGTACGGTCACACGGACTGCTTCTGTACTTACTTCCTGTTCGATAGAGGAATCTCGGATTATGTGAGGGATAACCACGACTCAGTGGCAGGCTATCAGGGGCCTTGTTACGCCAATTTCATTCCGCTTGACATCGATGCTCTTGATCTTGACCAGTCTCTCCAGACAACAAGGGAAATCACCAGATACCTGCTCGATCACTTGGGAGTTCCTGAGGAAGCAATAACAACCTATTACAGCGGTATGAAAGGCTTTCACCTGAACATTACCACGGGGGCATTCGGAAATGTAGAACCGGGCACGGAGCTGCCGAGAATCTTCCGTGAAGTTCGCCGGTCAATCGTTAATGAGGTGGGAGTCAAACACCCGGAGACCGCGGACTTTTCTATCTCCGACCGGCTCAGGCTTCTGCGCCTGCCGAACACAAAACATACGAAATCCGGGCTGTACAAGGTTCCACTTGACATAGAAGAACTGTTTTCCTATGAACACGGAGAGATAACCAACATTGCACAGAAGCAGAGAGAGCCATGGTTAACGGATAAAAGTGGACTCGTGCCGCATAAACGGATAGAACCAGTCTCGAATGCCGTGGAAATGTATAAACTTTGCACGGAAAAGGCGGACAAGGAACTACACAAAGGCTTACCGGATCCCGGCACTTTCCTGACCAGAGGAGACATAGAAAGGATGTTCTGCCACGCAGAATTGGAGTTATACGAAAGCAGTCAGGGACGCTCTTAATAGAGGCAGCAAGGTGCTTCTCGGAACGTACGTCAATGCTCTTTTATCTTATCCGGATAGGCCCTTCGATAACGAAACGATCGTGTATCCTAATACGGAAAAAATCATCGTCGAACCGATTGAGTTATCAAAGGATAAAGTATACAACAAAGAAAGGAAATTGATTGAACTGATCGGGGATAGTCTTTCAGAAAACAGAAAAGTCTTTACGTATTGCCAGTATACTGGTGTCAAGGACGTAACATCCAGATTACAGGAGATGCTTATGGATGAGGGTATCAACGCTGAGATTCTAAGATATACAGTGAAGCCGGAAAAGAGAGAAGAATGGATTCGGGAAAAGGTGAGGTCCGGTACGGATGTCGTGATTGCAAATCCAAAGCTCGTTCAAACAGGGCTTGATCTTTACGATTTTCCCACTTTGGTATTTTACCAGACAGGATACAGCATATTTACTTTGAGACAGGCTTCGAGAAGATCCTGGAGGATTGGTCAGGACAAAGAAGTGAACGTACATTATCTTTATTACAGACCTACGATGCAGGAAAGAGCCATCCCGCTTAGCGGGATGGTTTCAAAACTGGAAGCAAGTCTGGCGATCGAGGGAAAATTCTCTGAGGAAGGTCTACTTGCAATGACCCAGGGAGAAGATATGACAACCGCAATGGCAAAGGCTCTTGTGGACGGTCTTGAGGGTGAAGGAGTCGAACAAATATGGTCAAAATTGAATCAAAGGAACATCTCTGATTACAGGAAAGAGCCGGAACCGGAAAGCATGCTCTACCGTGTTGATCCTTTAAGCATGCTCAGGAAAATGTATAAGAGTAGTAAAAGTAGAAGGAAAATTCCAGTAAATGAGAATCAGATTGCATTGTTTAATGAATTTTGAATTTTCTTTTTTTCCTTTTGTTATTATATTATATTTCGTCTTTACAGAGAAGAATGTTATTGATTATTTCATACTTACTCGACATATTCTATTCCGTATTTGTAATAATATATAGTAATATTTTTCTTTTCATACGTATTTTTTATATCAGCATTAAATTGCTTTTCATATAATAGTTTTTTTATTCGTCTCATAGCAGTGCAATTCAACGTAAAAAAGAATTATGAAATAGCTTTATAGCGATATTGTGCTTTATTTTGATCAGGAGGCATCATGAAAAAATTACTAATTTCTTTAATAGTTGTTATCACAGTAACAAGCACCGTTTTTTCGCAAAACACTATTAATCCAGTAAAGAATCCACCAGAAATTGAACATGTCCTGTCCAAAGAAAATAGTCATGGTTCAATAATGGAAAATCTTAGCATCGAATACGTGAGCAGTATATTGTGGTATCCTTTGTTTGACGTAATAATCAAGGACAACCTTGCATACTGTGTATCTACAAATGGGCTTGTTGTGCTTGATATATCAGATACAACCAATCCGGAATTTGTTTCACAATGTTACCTTGATGGAGAAGGTAGTGGTATCGATTTAAAAGGAAGTTATGCATATATCGCTGATGGTTCTTCCGGTTTACAGATAATTGATGTCAGCGATCCAGCTACGCCGTCGATTACCGGTTCATATAATACACCGGATTATGCAGATGGAATAGCCGTAAGTGGAAATTATGCGTTTGTAGCGGATCGTTCTTCAGGTTTAAAAATAATTGACGTGAGCAATCCAACAGCCCCGTCACTCGCCGGTTCATACAATACACCTGGTTCTGCACGAGATGTAACTATAAACGGAGATTATGCTTATATAGCAGATTATTCTTATTTACAAATAATTGATGTAAGCAATCCGGCAACTCCGTTTTTCACCGGTTCGTATGATACACCTGGTTATGCATATGGAGTAACCGTAAAAGGTAACTACGCATATATAGCTGATTATGATTCGTTACAGATAATTGATATAAGTAATCCGGCAATCCCTTTTCATACCGGTTCATACTATATGCATTCTGCAAATGATGTAACTGTAAGAGGGGATTACGTATTTGTGGCGAATGGTTCTTCTGGCTTGTATATACTCAATGTCAGTAATCCTGCAAATCCATCGCTAGCCGGTACTTACGATACTGAATCCGTAGATTGTGTAACCGTAAGCGGAAATTACGCATTTGTAACAGTTACTTATAAAGAATTACAGATAATAGACATCAGCGATCCAGCGACACCATCACTCGCTGGATCTTATGGCACCGGTAAGGTAAGTGATGTAACAGTAAACGGAAACTATGCATTTGTTTCAAATGGTTATTCTGGTTTACAGATAGTAAATATCAGTGATCCGACAACTCCTTCTTTTATAAGCACTTATAATACACAAGGTAGTGCATATGGAGTAACCGTAAGTGGCAATTATGTTTTTGTGGCAAATACTCCTTCAGGCTTTTATATTCCACAGCTATATTTGCTCGATGTCAGTAATCCTGCAAATCCGATGCTCTCAGGTTCGCTCGTTAATGTACCTGGTATAAATGAAATAATTGTTAAAGGAAATTACGCATTTTTGGCGAATGGTTCTTCTGGCTTATATATACTCGATGTAAGCAATCCAGCAAATCCGTCTTTCACAGGTTCATATGACACTCCTGGTACCGCTTATGGAGTAGCCGTAAGTGGGAGCTATGCGTATGTGGCCGATGCTTCTTCAGGATTACAGATAATAGACGTAAGTAATCCGGCAATCCCCTCTCTCACAAGTACGTATGATACACCTGGTTATGCATGGGGCGTAACTTTACACAATAATTACGCATTTGTTGTAGATAATTATCCAGGTAGATTACTAATACTAGATGTCAGTGACCCTACAGCGCCAGTACTTGTTTGTTCATACTATATGCCTGGTGGTTGGGCACTTTCAGTAATTGTAAGCGGGAATTACGCATTTGTCGCAGGAGGGGTGTCAGGTTTAAAAATTTTAGATGTCAGCGATTTGAAAACGCCGTCAATTGTAGGTTCTTATAATTCACCTTTTGATGCGGCTGAGATATCCATAAAAGGAGACTACGTGTTTGTAGCAGATGGTAATTCTCTTATCATATTGAAAGTACCGTTTCTTTCGAACTCGATAACGATTCCCGCAGATTCAACCTCGGCTGAATTAAACCTCACCAATGGTCTATCTCTGCATTTTAACTTTACCAGCGGCACTGTTTCGAACAAAGATCTGACCGTTACCTCGTATACAGACATTTCGGGTGTATTTTCAGGTGTTGTAATGTTCAACAATGCACTGTGTTATTTCGATATCACGACAGATATCGATACGTTCGAAGTTGAAATAACCATTAATTACACCGATTCCCTCTTGACCGACTACGGTATTGATGAAGACAGCCTCGCTGTCTGCTATTATGATTCGGTAGATGCGCAGGGATACAGGTGGCACGAGGTGCCTATTGCGGTAGATAAGATCAATAACACCATAACCTATACGACGAGTCATTTTTCCCTGTGGTCGATAGCAAGTATGGCAGGGGGTATCATAATCGGCATTGAAGAACCCAAAGGAACGATACCCTTATCATACTCACTCTCTCAGAACTACCCCAATCCGTTCAATCCGTCAACAACCATTAAATATTCACTGCCAAAGACCGAATACGTGACGATTACCGTATACAATACGCTCGGACAGGTGGTCAAGATGCTTGTATCGGAGCATAAGCCGCCCGGGGAATACCGCGTCATCTGGGACGGTACCAATGAGTGGGGCAACAGAGTAAGCACCGGGGTATATATTTACCGCATCCAGGCAGGTGAATTTGCTGAAACGAAAAAGATGCTACTCATCAGATAGTACCAAATGACAAGAGAGAAATATATGGTATATTAAGAATATAATATAAAATATTAATAATTTATATTTCAGTAATTAAAATGCATTGATTAGATAATCCACCAATATTTATCATGTAATTAAGGAAGAAGAACTATACTATGAAATGGATATATTTATTTATGGTCGTGTTTTTTGTATCAATAAATTTGTTTAAACATGATATATACGCACAGACTGTCGCAAACGATGGCTACGGGGATTATGTATTAGTTCCCGCCGGAGCATTCCAGATGGGGGATAACTTTAATGAGGGTATTTGGACAGAAAGACCAGTGCATACGGTGTACCTGGACGCGTATTACATCGGAAAATACGAGGTTACGAACGAGCAGTACTGCCAGTTTTTGAATGAAATGGGCAACCAGTCGGAAGGGGGCTCGACCTGGCTGGATATCGGTTCTGGGTATTGCGGGATCCAAGATAGCGGGGGAGTGTACAGTCCGAAAACTTGAGCAGAAGACCACCCTGTGGCTGAGGTAAGCTGGTATGGAGCAAAAGCATACTGCGACTGGCTAACGGATAAAACGGTATATACCTACCGGCTGCCGACCGAAGCAGAGTGGGAAAAAGCTGCTCGTGGAGATGCACTACTGAACCAGACGCTTGGATACCAGAGGAGATACTCTTGGGGAGATAATATCGACAGCAGTTACGCAAATTATGCAAACAGCGGCGACCCGTATGAACTGAGATTCTATCCTCCCTGGACGACGCCGGTAGGATACTACGACGGGAGCACGCACGACGGCTTTGTAACGAATAACAATGCCTCGCCATATGGGGCATATGATATGACCGGTAATGTCTCTGAATGGTGTCATGATTGGTACTTTATGTATCATTACCAGGATTGCTACAACCAGGTTACTGTGTCTAATCCTGTAGGATCATCATCTGGTACTGCCCGTATTGTCCGCGACGGCTGTTGGAATAGCAGCATATTCTACCTGCGGAGCGCCTATCGATACTCCGTCAACCCGGGCTACAGGACATCCAACATAGGTTTTCGTTGCGTAAGAAAAGAACCTGCACCTGATATTTTATTATCTAGCTCATCAATTTTTCTCGGCAATGGTGTTGTGGGTAGTAGTTGTTCAAAGGAATTTACCATATTTAATGAAGGTAGTGTTACTCTTGAAGTCATTAGCATTACCATAGATAATGATCTTCTGTTTTCGGTTAGTGCTTCATCTGCCACCATAGAACCGGGCAATAGTCAATTAATAACTGTTCTTTTTAGTCCAAATCAGGTAGGCAGCCAGAGTGCCACGATCACTATTCTTAGTAACGATACTGATGAGGAAACACTGACAGTTAATGTAACAGGTGCAGTTGTTGAATTTATCAATGACGGCTACGGGGATTATATGTTAGTTCACATCGGTGAGTTCCAGATGGGGGACAATTTTAACGAGGGATTGCCAGACGAAAACCCGGTGCATACTGTATACCTGGATGCTTATTATATAGGGAAATACGAGGTCACAAACGAGCAGTACTGCCAATTCTTGAACGAAAAGGGCAACCAGTCGGAAGGGGGAGCTACATGGTTGAATATCATCTCTACCTATTGCGGAATACAATATAATGGGGGAGTGTACAGTCCAAAAAACGGAAAAGCCGAGCATCCGGTAGTAGAGGTAAGGTGGTATGGGGCAAGGGCGTACTGCGACTGGCTGACGGATAAGACGGGGCATAAGTACAGGCTGCCGACCGAAGCAGAATGGGAGAAGGCGGCGCGCGGGGATGCCCAGTTAAATCAAGCCTTTGGACATCAAAGGAAATATCCCTGGGGAGATAATATTGACGGCAGTTACACGAATTGTTACAACAGCGGTGATCCATATGATAATGGAACAACGCCGGTAGGTTATTACGACGGGAGTATACACAGCAGCTATTTAACACATGACAGTGGATCTCCTTATGGGGTTTATGATATGGCGGGAAATGTTTCGGAGTGGTGTAGTGACTGGTACG
>LJUD01000299.1 GCA_001304035.1 bacterium SM23_31
GATAACTGCTCTATTTCGGTATCAGGCGATAACTGTTGAATTGTTTCAGAAAGTTTTGCATAATCCTTGATTGTCGGCGATAAAAAAATCTTTTTAACCGGTAAACCCATATTCAGGGCTTCGAGTACGGCGTTTCTCCCAAAAAGATATTCAGGCATAGTCTAACGTCTCTAAATTTCTTTATCTAAAAATTTATAAATTTTTAAGAAATAATATATTTAGGGACACTATTACAAAAGCTGTTATACTAATGTAATATATTTAAATTTTGTTTTGACAGGATTTACAGGATAAATTGTGTATAATATCTCGTTTATCATGTCAATCCTGTCAAAACAATTAAATTTTATGAATAATCCAGGTTTATAATTTTAATAAACATTAGAATACTGGCGGTACATTTCGTAACCGATTATCCCGAACGCCGTGCCGACGTTTAAGGACTGTTTTATACCGAGCATCGGAATAGTAACACACGCATCGCAAAGTTCGAGCGTATCCTGCTTAATTCCGTCGTATTCATTCCCAAGTATAACCGCCGCCGGGAATCGATACCTGTATTTCTGAAAATCCACACTATCTTCCGTTTGCTCGAGGGCAATGATATAAATACCTTTATTTCTAAGCTCCAGTACCGCATTTTTCGTATCGTCGTATGACGTCCATGGTACTGCTTCAACCGCCCCAAGCGAAGCCTTATCAATTTCCTTACGGGGAGGTCTGCCGGTATAACCTGTGAGTATTATCCGGGCTGCACGGAGACCGTCTGCCGTACGGAATATGGAGCCGACGTTGAATAAACTGCGGATGTTCTCCAGAATCACATATATCGGCATTCGAGGCAGCCTATTGAGTGATTCTAATGTTTGCGACCGCTGCTGCAATTCTTCAAAACTTAATTTGCGGTGACGTGTGTTTTTCATTTATATTTCTCTATAATTAATATGAAAAGTTCTCGAAAATTGTTGACAAATTCCGCCTGTTTTCTTAATTTTCAGCATGATATTCATATTTGGATTCAGCCACAAGGAAAAACCGTTATTTAACCACCGGCGATTTTGCCCGAAATGTATGAGCGAAACAAATTTTATGCGGTCAAAACGCAGGTTATTGCTCTTCCTCTTTTTTATCCCTGTACCTCTACCGGGCGGAAAAGAGATCGACAGATGTACCGTCTGCGGTAATAAAATATCCGATGAAGTTCCTTCTTACTGATCCATTACGGTTTTTCTTGTTTATTGCTCCGGTCGTTTTTTATCTTTATCCAATTTTGACATTTCACGCAAAAAACTGCCACAGTTCCCTGTCTTACCCGGATGTCATTCCCGCAATTCGTACACTTAATTATATCATATTTTTCCTGCTTCATTTATTTAATTTTCCTCAATGTCCTCAAAGGTTTATGTATTATAATGCCGTAGAAAATTCGCTTTCCATTGTCCAAAACAATTATTTTTGATTGCGTTTCTTGCTTCGTTCATAAGCTTCTGGTAAAAAGTGATATTATGCAGGGACGCTAACCTTGGACCTAACATCTCTCCGGCATTAAAAAGATGGCGTATATATGCACGCGAAAAATTTCTGCACGTATAGCAACCGCATGACTCATCGATTGGTGTAAAATCGTCTTTAAATTCGGCATTTTTTACGACAAGCCTGCCGTATTCCGTGTAAACCCAGCCGTTTCTTCCGACACGCGTCGGCAGCACACAATCAAACATATCAATACCAAGAGCTATGCACTCAACAAGGTCTTCAGGCTTTCCTACACCCATGAGATAGCGCGGTTTATCTTCCGGGAGAAGCGCCGCCGACAGACCGGTTAGTTCATACATAATTTCTTTCGGTTCTCCAACGGATAATCCGCCTACTGCGTATCCCGGAAAACCGAGTTCTACGGTTTCTTCAACAGCCAGCCGCCTTAAATCAGGGAAAAAACCGCCCTGTATTATCCCTAACAGAGTCTGGCTGTAATTGTGATAATCCGGTGTTTCTTTAAATATTTTCAGGCTTTTTTTTGCCCAATTTATGGTCATCCGGTTAGCCTTTTGCGCATCCATTTTACCCGCAGGATAAGGAACGGGCATGTCCAGCGGCATGATGATGTCGCCGCCCATTTTTTTCTGGATGTCAATTATTTTTTCGGGTGTAAAAAAATGGGTCGAGCCGTCCAAATGCGATTGAAACTCAACGCCGTCACCGGAAACAGTGTTTAAATCGGCAAGGCTGAAAACCTGATATCCCCCGCTGTCGGTTAAAATCGGACCTTTCCAGCCGCAGAATTTATGTGTTCCTCCCGCAGACAGGAGCAAATCCGGTCCGGGGCGTAAATAAAGATGGTAGGTATTATTAAGTATAATAGTTGTTCCTGTGCATGCAAGTTCTTCAGGTGTAAGCGTTTTGACAGAGCCCTGCGTTCCTACCGGCATTAAAAATGGGATGTGCATTTATGATAATTTTTGATTGATGCCGGTGAGGAGAAACAATTGAGATAATAAAAGTAAAAAAGCGGGATTGAAACAAATCTCAGTCCCGCCTTTTCTTATTGTGCGTTAGTCCTGCACATGGGAATTTGTGGCACCCCCAATCCCCCCCGCATACTGCGGGGGGGGTTGGGGGGGTTTTTTATGATATTACACAAGTACGATTTGTACTATATTCAATTACTTAATCAACAGCATGCGCTTCGTATCGGTGAATTCTCCTGCCTGCAGCCTGTAAATGTATATTCCGCTGGCGGCAGTTCTTGCATCCCACATTACGTTGTGGTAACCTGATCCTAAATTAGCTCACTGTCGGTGTTGTCACCAACAGTGCTATATGAATTTGTGTGTCTTTGATCCCGCTTAGTGTGATAATTATAATATTTTCCGCCAGAGGCGGATCTTTTGACAAGACCTTATTCCAATTATGCAATATAAAATATAATATTTCAAGACCTGACCCCATTTTTTTTGGAAAGCTGAAAGCTAAAAGCTATCAGCTAAAAGCTATCAGCTAATAGCTAATAAATCCATATCGTTGTGTTCTTTTCCGCAGCCATGCCGCTTATTAAATCGGTAATCCTTACGGTCAGAAGATATTCTCCCGGTTTTGTAATGCTGTGTTCAATCGTCAGCAGTTGATTGTCGGTTCCGCCGACACCCCGGTACTCGGATGAAACCGATATCCCTTCTTCCTTACTGCCGCGCCATATCAGGCTCTTAAGAAGTCTTTTTGCTATGCTTTCCTCTTCCGGCGCGGGTTCAATCATATACTCCATACGGTAATGATTGCGCAGTTCCTCATCATCTACGAAGAGGTTGTACACCTCGTAATAAATAACGACCGGCTGGCTTTCTTTAAACTGGTGTGTGGCGCTTGCCATGAAAGTAATATTATCCCTTGATATCGGCTGTTCCCTGTCAATAATATCAGCCTTACGCGATACCAGAATATCGCTAATCATTAAAGAATCCGCTCCGTAATAAGTAACATCCACAGGCGAGCGGAAAATACCTGTGTTCCCCGATACCGGGTCCAGCATCTCCACCGCATAAAAATATTCTCCCGCATTTAAATTAAATGACTGCAATGTTACGAGAATATCCGACGAAGATGTATCGATTTGGCTTGAATCAAATGCAAGGTATGAAGTATCCACTTCTTGAGTAATTCTTCCCCAGTCCGTATCAAAAATGTATGCCCCGTGGTATACGTCGCCGTAAACCTTATCAAGTTCCGGCTCCCAACTGATTTTATTTACCGGCAGTCCGTAGTAAATTTCAACCAGTGTACTTTCATTATCCCCGCGGAAGCTTACTATGTCGGTTTCAAGCCCGAAAAATTCGGTTTGCGATCTGAAACGGTAATAATCCGGATATTCCATGGATATAGCATTTGTATTGGTTCTTAAATTCCATGGCTTGTAAAAATCAAAATTGCCAAAGATAGTCCTGCCAAATATAATCCTAAAATTTTCATAAAACCACAATTCGGTCTGACCTAGTCCCCTTTCTATGCGTAAAGGACGTCCGAATTTTATCCAGACCGTCCCTTGTTCGGTTTGCCATCCCATTGTACCTTTTCTGGGCATGGAAAATCGTAAATTTGCTTCCGCCACCCGGCTGTAATGTTCCAAACGTCGTTCATTATATGATGTTAAGTAAAACGGATCCCTGGTATTCCAGAATGTATCAGACTCGTTAATTAGCGAACTGTCTGTACCTGTCAACGTTACTTTTACATTAGGCTTAAGATAATCTATGTTTTCAAAAATGAAACGGTCTTCAGGATTCATAGTTTTAAATGCAAGGTTATAATGTTCGTTGGATTTTTCGTACTTTCCCTGCAAACTGTAACCAAGCCCTAAAAACATATTAGCATCCGGATCAAAGGGATTTTTTTCGATGATTATTTTGCACAGTTCTATAAGTTGCTCTACATCATCTCTTTCCAGTAAAATAAGTGCTTTATTGTAAAATGCATCGCGGTGCTCAGGCTCAAGAGCAAGAGTTCGATCACTCAATTCCTCTAAAATTTTGAGATACTTGTCTTGTGATATGAATCTGTCAAATCTATTCTTTTTTGTGGCATATTTAGTGTAATTTTCATAGGTAATTTCTTTACCGTTAAAAATCAGGTACTCATCCTTTTCAAAATAATGATTCCAATAATTCAGCACCTTTAATTTGTAATATTCAGAAAGGTAATTTAGGGCGCGCATGTCGGTTGTATCCTCTTTCATAATTCGTTTAAAAATAATCTTCTCAATATCATAGAATGTCTGGGAATCATACAAAACGGCGAGTGCATGCAAATACTTAGTACTGTCCTGTTCAATACGCCGCGCCCTTAACAACACGGTTTCAGCCATCGTTTTTGATCGAAACGTGCCTTTTTCTATATACAAAAGCCCAAGCTGATAATAAGCTTCAGCAAATCTGTTATTCCTTGCCGTTGCCTTCCTCAGCGCAGATATTGCACCCTCAATATCCCCTTGCTCCTTCAATTCCAGTCCCTGCCTGTAGTAATCCTGAGCGGTCTGGGCGTAGGATGACTGCGATATATTAATATAAATTATTGATGT
>LJUD01000068.1 GCA_001304035.1 bacterium SM23_31
CTATACGTCCGAATGTATCTTCAAGCATATGAATGCCGATACTCTAATTATGAAAAATAATATTTTTGTTAATAACGTAAAGTTTGCGCTTTATATACAGGATACTTCCCATGTCGTAAGCGATTACAATTTATTTTATTCGGAGAACGATTCAATAGCTTATATCGGAGTAACCGGCGGGAATCCCGATCCGGGATATTCTCTCTTAAAATTCAGTGCATACCGGGATACGACAGGGTGGGATTCTCACGGTTTAAATGATAATCCAAATTTCAAAAATGCATCTGTAGACCCGGGCTCGGCTGATTTTTCGTTACAATCCGGTTCACCTGCGATTGACAAGGGCGATTCTTTAGGTTTCGACAGAGACTTTGAAGGCAGTGTCGTTCCAAGCGGTTCCGCCCCGGACATGGGTGCGTATGAGTATCAACAGCCCGGCTCTTGGATTACTACGCTGCAGCCGGGAAATGAATCGGGAAAAGACACTTATATCGAGGCATATTATAAAGAAAGAAATTTTGGGGAATCTACATCCATAAAAGTTCGTGCACAACTACCTTCCGGGGAAGATGCATATAGTACAAGAGGATTGATATTCTTTGATTCTCTTAAGTATTACGTGCCGAAGAACAGCCTGTTATCTGCTAAATTAATATTTACCGCTGTAAGCTATACAAGCAATTCCGATGATATTTTAAGGATTCATCCTTTAATGCGGCTCTGGACAGAGGGTGATAAGGATAATGCGCCTGGGATCGCCAACTGGGACAGCGCTTCGACGGCTTCTGTCAATGGCGGGGCGGCGGACAGCGCCTGGACAAATGCCGGTGGAGATTTTGACGATTCGGAATATATCGAGCGGCTTATTCATCAGAGCGGCTATGGGGGCGGGGATACGATTATCTTCGATGTAACCCAACTTGTTGCCGGAATTATCGACAGCGGATGGGTCGATTACGGCTGGCTGATAAAATACAGGACTGATGACGATGGCGTAAATAATAGCCTGTGGCTTTATTCATCCGATGCAGAAACACCCTCATACAGACCGAAATTAGTATTGGAATATCTTAGTCCTTATTTGTACAAACCTTACGATGCACAACTGAGGGCGTTGAGCGATTCGAGTTTTGAAATCTCGGCTAAGGATACGAGTATTTCGAGAAAAGGATTTTTCGTGTATAGAAAAGGCGGGGCACTATTAGACACGGTACTTGCTCCGGGAGATGGGAACGAATTTACGTTTTTTGATACAATATTCGGTTACAATCCCAATATCCCGGATTCATTTAAGGTTGCGACATTTGACTCATCTTTTTTTGAACGGATAATGGATGGTTTTTTGCTTGCACATACGCTAAGTAAAAAGCCTCAAATTGCGGTTATAGATACAACTGATACGACAATGCACATAATCAGGTGCGAAGACGGAAATCCTTCGAATGTTCTTTATGCTCTGTATGACATCCATACCGGATTATATGTTGACTCATCAGGGATTAGCCATTCTGAAATATTTTGGAGTACTCAATCATCATTTGATGATACGATTGGATTGCCGTTTATTACGCCAAATACGGAATTCAAACTTATTCCTTATGCTTTGAATAATGACAGCGTTATTACAGGCGGGGATACAACAATTATTTGGAGCTGGTCGCAAATACCGGATGTAATCAGCGTATTTCCTCACAGCAAGGATTCGGTATTGGTTAAAATCGGCCCGAAATCGAATCCGGCATATACCTTTTTTGCCATAGAGGATTCCGTTTCAGGGCTGTTTGTTGATTTTGCTGCGCATACACTGCGCTCGGCAGGAATTACACCGGATTCCACATGGGCATGGGCAACCTACAGCGAGTGGGGCGAAGCGGAAGGTTATTATATTGTTGTCGAGCCGAATACTACGTACGTGTTCCGTGCATATGCAAAAGAAGGAATCGTTCGTGACCCATAGAATGTCGAACTACGAGTGTCAAGTATAGAGGCATATTGATAAAAAATGTAATTTACACATTGTATTTCGAAATTCGGCATTTATAAAGAGTTTTAGTGTAATACAACACATAATTAACAGAAAATAATAATATTAGATGAAAATAATAAAACTAACTGTTAGGTGGTATAAAATAAATTATACAAATAAAATGGAGCTCTAAATATGGGAATTCGGGGTCCAGGAAAAAGCGCTGCAGTTCATACACCGGTAGGCTCTGTTGTTGAGACGCTGCCGTGTGAAATACAGGTTAAAAAATGGTTTGCCGACATTGAAACCGTGAAAAAAATGTATACTGCGGCTTCCCGTTCGTTAAATATTCAGAACGAAGAAGAGATACTCGTTGGATTTTTTGAAAGCGAGCTTGATTTTGGTAATATTGTCGAGAATTCTGAAAAGGTCAAGGTTCGGGAGAGAGCACTCGGACCGGATATAATCACGTTCACCGATAATACGTTTCAATCCTTGAGTAATGATGACATCGTTAAAAGTACCGTCGTTGTGACGAACACCGATGAGGATCAGGAATGGGTTGAAGGCGTTGATTATGAAATCGATTATACTTCGGGTAAGGTAAGACATATTTTTGCCGCCGGTCCGGGTGGAACTGCAAAGAGTGCGGGTGTTAGTTCGGGTTCGGCAATTAATTCGGTTCCGCTTTCGTTAACAGTTGAGAAAAAGGTAACGGTGCATTATGAATACTTTACCACCAAGATAAAAGATTTCGACTATTCCATTAATTATGAGCGTGGAAGCATTGCGCGCAAGGAAGGCTGTACGCTCGTTTCCGGTGCAAAGATTTATGTGAATTACAAGGTGCAGGAGCTGGTGAAAGATGAGATAATAGCCCTTTCGATAGACCAGGCTCATGTCTGGATATTAAACCGGATAGGGAGCGAGTGGGAATCTTCACCGGATGATAATCTTAAATACGGTGAAGCGTATTTCGCACTCTTTTTAATAGCGAAAATGAGTGCCGCAAACTTGATTTATGAAAAACGAAGCGATGAAGTTGAAGAGGCTGCAAAAGAACTAAACCTGATTTCTGAGGATTACCGTAGAATGGCGCTTAGCTTTCTGCAGGATTACATTAAATATCCCGTAAGTAAAAGAGCCGTCAGGAAAATCCGTAATGATACCTGGCCTCTCGATTGGGGTGTACTGTAGGATAATTCTATAAAAGAGAAAAGCAGGTAAACTGAATTTTATGAGGATATAGTGAAGAGTGCCGGAATAAAAAAAACTGCCACGAAAGAACTTTCGGAAAAGCAGAGACTTTTTGTAGAATACCTTGCCGATCCCGACAACCGGGAGAAACCGGAGGATTTCGCCAGGAGTATCGGAGTGTCTGAAAAGACGCTGCTCGATTGGAAATCTAATCCCGTGATTGTTCAGTCGGCTTTTCAGCTTAGCGTAACGCGGTTGGGTGCGGAAATCCCAAAGGTATTGAAGATGCTCCTGCAAAAGGCATTGGAAAGCAAGGATATTGCTGCGTGTAAGCTGTTTTTTCAGCAGATTGAAAAAATCACCGAGATACCCGAAACCGGAATATCGGTTGACGAGGCACTTAAGTTAATAAACAAAGTTATAAGTCAACAGGAAATTGTCGATGGTAACCCCGAATGATTTGTATCACATACTTAAATGCCGGCTCGATCCCTGGTATTTCCTGACTCATTTTGTCCGAACGCTCGAACGCGAATTGGGGGAGCGCACTTTCCCGGATTACCCCTACCTGCGGGACATGGTTCGCCATTTTCAAAAAGACCGGAGGATGGTCGTGCTCAAATCCCGGCAAATGCTTGTGACTTGGACTGCGGTTGCTTTTGCCCTGTGGGAGGCAATTTTTCGCGGGAACGCCGACATATTGTTTATTTCAAAGCGTGAAGACGATGCGCGGGAGGCGATCAGGAGAATCAAGTTTATATATGACCGCCTTCCGGATTATTTAAAACCGAAAATTGGTGAAAATACGAAATACGTTTTTGAATTCCCGGACCGGCAGTCGCGGTTAATGGCGCTACCGACCAGTCCGAACATTGGCAGAACCTATTCTCCGACACGGATCATCTGGGATGAGATGGCAAGTACTCCGTATGACGAAGACATTTTTGCCTCGCTTCAGCCGAGCCTTGACGGAGGCGGTTATTTTATGGGTATCTCCACGAGCCAGGGACCACTCACCAAACATGCGGAATTGTACATGAATGCCGAAGCTATGGGATTTACACGGATTGCCGTCCATTACAGTAAGCACCCCTTTAAAGACGAAGAGTGGTGTAAGCTTGCGCGGCGCGGTATGAGCGACGAACGGTGGCAAATGGAACAGGAGATGTCTTTGAGCCTCGGCGGCAGCAGGGTATATGCTTCATTTCAAAAGCAGACGCATGTTATATCGGATTGGATTCCGGATTATTCGCTGCCTTTCTACCGTTCCATCGATTTCGGATTTCACACTCCTGTAGTGCTGTGGGCACAGGTTGTGAGGGGGAAATTAATTATTTTCAGGGAATGGATCGGCGAAGATGAAACCATTTCGGATATGGCACGGGCTGTCATCGATACGGATTCGGATACCGGGTTGAACGAGTGTGATTTTGTCATGACTTTCTGCGATCCGGCAGGGGCTGCGCAGACCGATCAGGGCATATCCTCCCTGGAGCGATTAAAGGCTGAATATTTCGAGGCAACGGGTCTGGAGATGAAAATAAAATACCGGCAGAGCAGCATTATGGCTGGAGTCGACCTGGTCAGGGAAAAACTCCGAAATGCTTCGGGGGAAATAAATCTTCTTGTTTCCGGGAACTGTCCAAGAACAATTGCCGATTTCGGCAGGTACGTGAAAAAAAAGGACGGCGACGAACCGAAAAAGGACGGTCTCGCAGAGCATACCATGGATGCACTCCGGTATATGGTGGTGAATCTGTTTCAAAAGCCAAAAAAAGCAGGGGCAGGTATTTTGAAGCCGAGAGTTGCAGGAATGGTGAGGTGAATGATGAATTTCGAATTTCGAAGTACGAATGACGAATTAAAACATAATTAACCGCAAAGAGCGCAAAGGAGATGCTGAGGTCTTGGAGAAGGGCTGAAAAATAAAGTAATTGTGAAATCAAATCTATTTAATGAGTAAATAACGTGACTATTGTTCAAATGTTAATCTTTTTAAAACTTGCCGGAAGCAGGTTATTCAGTGACCTGAGTAATAGCAATATCCTGAAGAGCGAAGTCCGGCGTGGTGACGCTTATACTGCTATCCTTAAGTTTGTCATTATTTTGAACTGCGCCCTTCAGGGTGCAGTTCTATCGAGTGCAAATACGTGTTGTACATCTATTTCAGCTATTTTGAACCGTACCCTGAAGGGAACGGTTAATATTACCGGTCTTGTCTTTTATGACGTAGAGCATAAAATTGTATTCATTTTATAATGAGTTGTGAGCTAAGGATTTTCAGAAATACAGCAAAACAAATGCAGACTATTTAGGAACCTGAGTAGTAAGAGATTAAGAGTATAGACTTCTGGCTCTCTGAGCTCTCTTTGCCCCGAAGGGATCACTTTGTGACGGGCTCTGCGGTTAAAATATTATCATTGCAATCAGACATTTTTAAAGGGTATACGGTATGAACTTATTATCAATGTTTCGTAAGAAAGAACACCTTCCGGAAAAGGTTGCGCAGTTGGCATTTAACAGGCGTTCCCGGGTTCATTCGCTGCATTACGTACGTCAGGAATGGCACAAGTACGAATCCCGCAGCGGTCTGTACAGGTACTTGCGGGATAGAGTTCCGATTATTTCTTCTGCAATTTGGAATTGGGTCAGGCTGTGCAATACACCCGGTTCCTGCCAGCTTATAGGCAGGGACAGACGCCGCCGGCAGGCGGAAAAAGTGCTCGAAGCTCTTTTTGACAGAATAAGCACAGTCGTGGGGCTTAAGCGGACCGGGCTCGGCAGTTTGCTCGAGCTGTTTTTTCAGGAAGTATTCACAAACGGCAATTTCAGCGGGAGGATAATTCCTTTAGCTTCCGGGACGGGTATTGACTATTTCGAGGTTTTAGATACTTCAAAAATCGAATGGGAGAAAAAAGGACGCTGGATTCCATATATTAAGCGGGACGACAGGAAAATAAGCCTGGATAACGGCTTGTTTTTTCACTACGGATTAGGTGCAGACCGCGATCACCCGGGCGGAATCAGTTTTCTTGCGTCGATAGAATTTGTAACGGAAATCGAGCAGCGCATGGTCGAAGATATGGCTCGAAGCGGGCACAACGCCGGTAATCCGCATCTGCATGTTAAAATTACGCCGCCGGAGCGGTTCGATAATGAAAATGATGCGAAATATATTAAACGCGCAGAAAAATACTTTGACGATGCGGTCGTCAAGTTCCAACAGCTTGACCCGGATGAAAATATTTTTACCTGGTCGGATATCGAGGTCGCGATAATCGGCGGGGGCGGCACAATGCCGTATTCCTGGCGGATAAACAGGGAACAGGTCATCGAGGATGTTATTACCGGTATGAAGCTGTTTCCCTGGGTGGTCGGCCGCAGCCACGGCACTACAAAGAACTGGGTGCAGGCGCAGTTTAATCTGCTCATGCAGGTGGTTGATTCAATTCAGGAGGAGGGAAAAGCTCTGGCGGAATGGATTCTCAACACTGAGCTTCGCCTCCGGGGAATTCCGGTAAAGGCTTCGTATATCTTCAGTCCCAATCAAGACCCGTATCAACTTGAGCGGGAAAAGGCGGCTGCTCTCCGGTTTGAAACGGTCGATAAAAAAGTGCGGCGTGGATATATCTCAAAAGATGAAGGCGCAAAAGAGCTTGGTTTTGATGAGGCGTACCGGCAGGATGTACGCGAGGAAAAATAGAATGTTTCTGTACTGAAAATGTACGATGCTCAAAGTGTAAATATTTACAAGGAAATTACGAAAATGGAATATGCAAAACATCAGGCGCTTCCCGAAAATGACAGCATGAACTTCGGAAACGAACATGTATCAGAAAAAGGAGAGCTGAAAATCAATTCAAAACATTGTGTATGCACGTGCCCCCTCGTTGAGCAAGTGAGGGCATTTTCCTTTGAAAAAGACAGTATTGTAACCTGCTGCCCCGTATGCGGAGGTAAAAGGATTACTAATAACGATATAAAATTATTGGGGAGAGTGATATTATGAGCCGTTTTTTTGACAGTTTGTCCGGCACAATCAACAACGGCAGTATTCATGCTGCCGATGAGGATATTGCAATTATTAACGGTCTTCCGAATCCTCCGCCGGTTCCGGTTACTGCGAAAGACATATATGTGCGGAAATGCCGTCTGGTCGGAGACGGTATCAACTGTCATTTTGGCAGGTTTCACACCGAAGATTTGCCTGAATTGTTGAGGAAGACACAGGGAGTTTCCTGTCTTATCGGTCACAGAAAAGAAACAGCCGGCATTGCCCGGTTCTTTGACGGGGCTATTGAGAAGCATAAAGCACGCAATATCGTTACCGGCGAATTGGAGGAGATGAATTTTATTGTTCCTAAGATTTACTGGATGAAGGCGCATTCGCACGCAGAAGACCTGCGCGTGAACATTGACGGCGGTATTTATCATCAGGCTTCCATAAGCTGGTATTTTGAAAAACCCGCATGTGGAATATGCGGGAAGGACATCCGCTTATGTGAGCATGTCCCGGGAAAAAGATATAACAGGGAGTTATGTTTTTTCTGGTACGAAGAAATCGGGGACGTGCTTGAAGGCTCAATAGTGTATGCCGGCGGACATCCCGGAACAGGTTTTACCTTGAATGACAGTGCGAAAGAACGTTCGCCGGATCAGGAAATCCTGTTTAAGCTGGCGTCCGAAGGCAGAATTCACAAAAGCGATATCTTGCCCTATTTAAAAAATATTGAATCGGGCAATATATATGTGATCGGCGACCTTGCGAACCAGGGCTGGACGGAAACGTCTATAGATATCCTGACCGATAAGGATGCGTATGAACGTGTCGGTGAGCTGTTACCGCCGTATCTGACAGACCGCCTTGTAATTCACGAGTTCTTCCCGGCGCCCGGCGCGTGTATTAAGATTAATAATAAGTCTGTGCTTGAAATCGAATCTGTACCGCAGCCTGACGGTAATGATGCTGAACGGAAAGTGAAAACCGCAGTCAATGAAAGAAAAGCCGCACAGCATGAAAAGACTGCCGTGATGTGTGAGGTCGCCTCCTCCGCCGGCGCAGATGAAACCTTCCCCCCGAAAAACACCGGGATCGGGGAAAAAGGCGAACAGATGTCTTTTCAAATTATTGAAGATGATACGGTTTGTGTATCTGCCGAAAAGATTTTCAATGCGGCACAGCTCGAAGTGGATGATGAGCCCTGCGTCGTAACGCCTCATTATGATGGAATTCCCGTAATCATCGCTGTCGATAAGTCCTCAAAGAATAGTATGGATTCGGCAGAAGAAAAAACGCCGGTTTCTATTATAATCCCTAAAGATTTTGCTGCCGTAGAGAATCTTGCCGGAAAGCACTTACAAGACATTGCGCTAAAGCTCGTACAATGGGACGTTGGCTCATGTGAACTAAGTGGGGAATTGCTCGCTTACAGGGGACGGAGCCGGATCGAATTGGACTGTTTTGCGATGAACCGAATACCGCCGTTTGAAAAACTTCGCTTTATGGTGAAAATATGCGACTGCCGGAATGCAAACACGGCCGAATTGAATCTGCCCGAAAGGCTCGAATACATTTCACGGCATATCAAAGATTCCGACGTTGTTCAGGTCATTCCTTATAGAATTGCGGCAGATTTCAGGCAGGTAAAAAATGAAGCACAAGTAATCGGCACACGTGAAGGAGTTGATATTACCCGTGAATCGGCAAAATTTGGAGCATCAACATGCCGGACTTTCTTTTCAAAACGATTGATACTGGATGTAGTGGTTACAGGAATTGAAAAAAAACGAAACGGCATTGTGTTCAAAGCTGGAATTAAAGATAAAAATGCTGTTGTTCCTATCGGTGCGACCCATATTTCTCAGATCAAATGTGATATTGGCAGTGTATTACGCGTCGAAGTGGATTCGGTGGATTGTTCCGGCGGCATGTATCGCTGGCAGAATCCAAGAGTCGTCGGAGTCCAGAACAGGAACACACAGCCGGATTCTGTCGAGATAGTAAAGAGATTGTTTCAGGCACTGCATGAAGAAATCACCGGCGATGAGATTGAAACTGAACGGCGTGAAAATACGAATATGGCTGTGCAAAATGATTTTGAGAAGCAGCCCGGTTTTTTACTGGAGGCGGATACGGAAAATCCCGGCCGGAAGCTCATTTTAAACATGCGGCGAAATAGTGCTTATAATGATGTGTTCTGCATACAAAAAGACGATATTCGGAAATTAAATATGGGGTATATGTGTCCGGGATATTGGATACCGGGGGGCAATGCTGCCGGTTCCGGCAAAAACCTCTGTGAAAAACCGGAACAGGCGGCGCAGGATAAAGGAGAGGTTGTCATCTTGGAATGGGGGGATTTCCGCCGCCGGATTACGTTTGCCGGAAATATTTTGCACGGTGTATATCAATTCCGCTGTGTGAATAAAGACAATAAAAACAATTGGTATATTAAAAAATTACGGGTTACAAGTCATACCGCTTAGCGGGAGCGAATTACGAATGTCGAAGTCCGAATTTAAAAAGATAATCACCGGCAAGGTGCAGAATTGTATATCAATAATTCCGCATTCTGAATTCAGTGTTCGCATTTCAAAGTTTCACGATGCGTGATAAACAACCACAGGACTTTATCGGATCGGTTACGGAGTTAAAGCTGATAACCGAAAAGATACTCGAAGGTCAGACAAAGATGCAGAAGGATATTCACGAGATTAAAATGAGCCTGTTTGACCCGGATAGCGGCTTATATGTACGGGTATATAAAAATACAGGATTCCGTTTAACCGCAAGCAAATGGCTCTGGGTATTGACAACCGGTTTGATAATGACACTGCTGCACGGTTTTATAAGGTATGTTTTAAAATAATATGTAACCATAAGACAAATAAAATTTCGAATTTCGAAGTACGAATTAAGAATTGAATATAGTGTGTTTGGCATGTTGTGTCATTTATTCGACATTCGACATTCGAACTTCGTACTTAACAAGAGGAGGATTTATAATGGACTGGATAATTCAACATCTAATGCAAAACGACACGATTGCCGCCGCCGGATTAACACTTATTTTGTCAATTCTCGGCGCAAAAAAGGTCATCGGGAAAAAGATTAACACTATATTTTCAATTTCAAAAGAGACCCTCGACGTTGTCGTTGTTCTATCAAAGGCGCTCAAACCGGACGATGACGGTAAAATCAGGATAGACAAAGACGAACTGCAGGAAATCCAGCGCGAACTTGTCGAAATGAAAAAAGCCCTCGGCCAGGTCGTTGCGATGCAGTAGAGGGTAAATTGCATAGGGGGGACGGCATAGCTTTTATAAAAAATCGTAATGTATTAAAAAGTAGAAATATTTGTGCTTCTAAAAGATCAAATATAGAACTTTTTGTCCTGTATCACAATCTTTAAACCTAAAAGGAAGCATTTAGAACTTTTATGGTTATGATTTCGTGTATTTGAATTACAGCCCAAGTTTGACAGGTGATTTTGTAAGTTACAGTAAAAACAACAGGATGCAAAATGGCGTTGTCACCACCATCGCTTCTAATATGTTGTTTATTAAGTTAGTTA
>LJUD01000069.1 GCA_001304035.1 bacterium SM23_31
GGCACTACACTTTTTGCGAAAATCAAGACCTGCCGGCTCTAAGTTGTTGTTTTTATTATCCAGAATTTTTCGAAACCCAATTTCACTGTAGAAGAAAAGTTTAAGAGATACAACCGGTTTAATTTTTAAAAAAGTACTTTTGTGAAACATAGTAGATACATGTAAAAAGTAGTTTAAAATGGATTATTTCAAATATTGGTACTTACTAAAAAAAGTGCAAAAATTTTTCATTTAATATTATATTGCGTTTTTTTAAAATTTATTGAATTTTTTTAATACTTAAATCGTATTTCGTATAGAGATATTGTTTTTTGTGGTTCGATGCAATCTCTGTGTTCGTATGTATCTTCAAGAATAAAAACGGAATATCAATTAATGGGGAGAAAATAAATTGAAAAGAATATTGCTCTTATTAATAGTGTTTGCGTGTGTGGTTAGTTTTTTTGACTTGGAAAGTATATTTGCCCAACAAGTTCCCACAAAATTAACAAAGCAAGAACGAATTGCCGCACTTCAAATACCTGAGGAAGATTTAAAAAAGCTTTCAACGGAAGAATTATTGGATAGATGTTTGGAATATCCTTATTTAGGCGACCTTATTTTTGTAGAAAACATTCCGTTAATATTTCCGTATATAATTGAAAGCTTTAATGGACTTACGGAATTGTTCAGTAATCGCGATGATGCAGGTATTGTATTATTAAACAAGTTATATGCTGTAGGCATTATCATCTATGAAGGCAATTTAACAGGTATTGAAAAATGTGAAATAGAATTTAAATATTACTATTTAATATTATTTTTAGCGCAAGACGAGATGTTGCAGCAATTGCGTGGTTCCGAAAGGATTATTTTAGAGGAACTTGAAGATAAGTTTCACCAAATTGGGAAATATAAACTTGACAAGATCGGCGCAAAAATTATATATAATTCAATTCCAATGAATTTTTTTGGGTATGCTATGGTCCAATACTTAAATAGTATTAAATACGATAAGTTCGTGAAATTTAAAGAAAATAACTTAGAAATAAGGAATATGCTTCAAGGTTTTAATATTAACTTTCTGACGTCAGGAACATTTTCTGCACTGTTGGAAATAATTAATGAGTTCAATACTATAAAATAGAGGATGACAAATTGAAAACAATTAAATATTTAATATCATTAATATTTTTGGTTCTTTGTGCAAAATTGCTGTATGCACAAGGTTATACGCCGAACGGCAAACCATTATCATCAATTAATTTAGGAATAGTGTATAATTCTATGTATACGCAGGAAGAAATAGATTATATGAACAATTGGATAAAAACTAATTATCCCGATGTTGAAATTCTTCAATCTTGGGAATATAATCTACTTTTTAACTGCCACTTTTTTACCTGGCTTAACATTCAGGGTTATGAAGTTTGGGACGAAGACTACGTCTGGAAAAATGGCATGCCTTCCAGGTTAGGATGGTCAATTGATCCGGATGACCAGTTTCTTTTGACAGGTACAAAAGATTTTGTATTGGGATGGTTATTTAGTTTGGATGATTTTTACTCTGATGCTGAATATTCAATACCACAGGGCTATCCGTCGTATGTTACGACTTCTGCTTCTGATGCGGCAATATGTGTTTATAGGGATAATGGAGAAATAATGCATTCTGCAAGGATGCTTGAAAACAGCAATAAAGTGATATCAAAATGGGGAGCTATGGGTGTATATAAACATTATCCTTTAGATTGTCCGTCTTCATATGGTTGTATAACGGAATATTATAAAATAAATCCGGATTACAGGCCTGTAAATGACCCGGGAAATCGGTTTTTGGCAATAGACGAAGCTCTACAGGGAACTCCTGTTGGGAGCATTGTTTCAGTATATCCCGGAACTTATACCGTGGGCTCTTTAACAGTTGCAGAAGGTACTACTCTCTATATCCAAAATGGGGCAACATTACGTTTTGCTACCGGTAGTAAGTTAAAAGTCTACGGTTCAATAAATGCTTTCGGTGTTACATTTACAAGCAATGCTGAACCCGGTGGTCTGTGTGACTGGAATGGCATAGTTTTGTATGAAAACGGTAAAATTGAAAACTGTATTATTGAAAACGCCAGACAGGGAATAAAAACAACCAACTGCAATTCCGTAACTCTGCGCCGTAATATACTGAGAAATTGCGATTCAGGGATATTGTGTATAAATGGCGGAACACCGATAATTTCCGGAAATTCGTTTAGTGATATCAAAAATAATGCGATTTTTTCATATTCTACTCCCAGCATAATTGATTCAAACCAAATTAGTTCTTCCAACGCAAATACAGGTATTTTGATTTCATCTAATCCCTCGCCATTCACTATATCAGAGAATCATATTTCAGATGTTGGTTATGGAATTTATCTTTCAAACGCTTCATATTCCGTGCTTGAAAATAATTCTATTGAAAATAGTAGAATTGATTCCGTTAAGGCAGATGTCGAATCTATTGTGGATGGACAAATAGAAGGTACCGAAGAAGGGATTATACATTCTCATTATCTTGGTGTTAGTTTTAAAACTGCTGAAAATAATACAATAAACACAGAACCGGAGCAAATATATGAACAGGGTTTATCCTATATAAAATTGAAAAATTATAATGATGCTCTGGTTACTTTTAAGGACCTGATTATCAATTACAGTGATTCAAAGTGTGCTCGTCAAGCCCTGAGGCATATTTCGATTATTTTAGAAACGAAAAAAGAAAACAGACTGGATAACATTATTTATTTTAAAGATATTATGCAATCGTTTATTAACAATGATATAAATAATAAAATTGTGGATATAATTGATCGGCAAATTCTATATTGGTTAAAGCGAAACAAACTATACGATGAAGCAGAAAAAAAATATGATGAATTAATCGCAAAATCGTTGAATGAGGACGAAGCCGATGAATTGATTTTTGGGAAAGCGATTTTCTACATTTATGAGTTAAATCGGCCTGAAAAAGCGGTAACTTATTTAAACATGTTGTTGGGAAGTGATAATATATTTTCAGATTTTAGTAAGGATGAATTGGATGATTTGGGAATTACCGTAACGCATGTTGATAATATAACAAAAAATGATGATTATGAAGCGGATTATAGAAGTGTAAACTATCCCAACCCGTTTAACGGTGTTACCACGATTAATTTTGCAACGAAAAAACCGGGTCCTGTTAAAATAACTGTTTATAACTTAATTGGACAGGAAATTGCAGTTTTAATAAATCAAGAACTGCCCGTCGGCATACACCAGGTACAATGGAGCGTTCTTAATCAATCGGGTGTTCCTGTCAGCACAGGAGTTTATTTTTACCGTATAGTTAGAGATGGTGCTGCAGAAACACGTAAGATGTTATATGCCCGGTAATAAAATGTAAAAAATTAATCACAAAGTACGAAAAGAAAATATAAAGGCTGTAATAAAATATTAAAATTCTCTGCGCTCTTTGCGGTTAAATATTTTGTTGAAATTTTACGATTTATATTCCTTTCATTTTATCAAATAAAATTTAGTCATCCTCCCGTCAATAAAATTACACCCTTCTTCGGTAAATACCCCGCCTTCTTCGAGAGCGATCCTTACTTCCTGGTTATCCCATTCCGGTACACTGTATCTATTGTTTAATTCAATTGCATAGCAGGTATTGACATAAAGCGGGTAGTCACCTCTGACCGGGACACCTTCCTGCCTGTCCCACAAGCCGATTGTCGGTCCGGCGGCATGACCGTAAACACCGAGCGGATGTGTATAAATACTTGGTTGTAAACCCTCATCCTTCGCTTTCTTTAATGAAGTCAGCAATATCTCATTACCGGTACGCCCTACCTTGAATTCACCCATGAAAATATCCTGCAGCCTGTTTGCTTTTCTCAGTGCTTCCTTCAAATCCTCCGGAACATCGTTTTCGCCTGTTTTACATACATACGCCATCTGCTGTGTGTCCGTACAAAGACCGAGATACACAATGCCTATATCACAATGAAGCAGGTCTCCGCGCCGTATTACTGTATTATTGTCTTTATATTTAGCTGCTTCTTCTCTATTTCTTTGAATATCTATCGACGGCTGAAACCAGGTTTTTAGACCGAGACCGGTAATTTTTTGCCTGATCCACCACACAACTTCTTCGGTCGTTGTAATATCGGGGATAATTACTTCATTAGAAAAGAATTCGGCAATAATGTCATGAGCTATTCCGCAAATATGCCGGTAAACACTGAGTTCCTCCGGACTCCTTGTTTCAAGCCATCCGATACAGAGGTGTTCCGCCGAAACAAGCCGGGATGAATATCTTTCTCCAAGGGCGTTTTCGAGTTTTTCTTTAAAAGATGCCGTCAGACCGTCTCCGAAAGCCCATGCTTCAGAAATATTGATCCCTATTTTTTGGGGATTGCGTTCTTTAATGAATTCCGCAAGGGTCTCGAACTGGTCTTTGTTTCTATCTTTGTATATCGAGCTGTACCATGTACCCATATCATAAAAACTTCCGGTTAACCGCTCGACGCCGGCTGCCGGTCCCCTGTCGTGAAAAATAAGAATGGAAGTTCTCCGCGCAGACATATTCGGTTCGGGTACTAAAGACATATATACGGGGTCTTCATTATACTCGCGGCATATAACAAGCCACATATCGATCCCTTCCCTCCTCATCAAGTCCGGGATAAGATTCTCCAGTCTCCATTCCAGCCACCGGTTCATAATCTCTGCTCTTTGGCGTTCGGGTAAAATATTCGTTATATCCTGAACAGCAGTAACTCCGTGCTCCTGCGCATAAGTATTGCCGGCTGTGATGAGCAGAATTCCAAAAGATAGGATCATTAGAATTCTCTTTGTCTTCATCGTCCTGTCCTCAATAGTTCAAAAATTTGTAAATCCGGTTCATTGTTATGACAAGATAATAATTAAAAAAAGAAAAACAAGTGAAAACATGGCATCTTAATTAGCATGGCATTGTCACATTGCAATAAATTCAAGATAAAAATTCATGATTCATGGACGAATTAAGCTAACCACATGCTTCACAAAAAAAGAAAGTTCTAAAAAGGCTTGATTTTTTGTTATAATCTATATAACATTACCAGATATAAATTAATTTAAGACTTTGACAGAAAAGAGTTTTCGAAAATAAAACACAATTGCAAAATTCCGAGAGGATTAAATGGACTGTCCTGTATGTAAAGAGCCGATGATAGTCTTGGAGCTTGATGAAGTTGAGATCGACTATTGTATCTCATGCAGGGGCAAATGGCTTGATGCAGGTGAACTGGAGCTTTTGTTGGAAGATTCCGAGGAGAAGGATAACTTACTGGCTTCATTCGATGTGGATAGAAAGACCGAAGAAAAACGCAGAAAATGCCCTATATGTTTAAAGAAAATGGTAAAGGTTTTGTGTGGAACGGATAATAAAATCCGCATAGACAAATGCCGGAAAAACGAAGGCATCTGGTTTGATGAAGGTGAACTTAGAGAAATTATTAAAATGGGGAGTTTTGACAAAAATAATAAAGTGTTAAATCTGCTTAAAGATATGTTTGGCAAGGAAACTCATTAAGGTAAAAGGAGGGTAATAATGACAACTGCAATAATTGTATTGGTGATAATTGTAATAATAGCATTGTTTTTTATCGGGATGTATAATGCTTTGGTACGGCTCAGAAACCGTGTGAGAAACGCCTGGTCACAGATAGATGTTCAACTGAAAAGGCGGCACGACCTTATACCGAATTTAGTGGAAACAGCCAAGGGATACATGAAACACGAGCTGCAGACCATGGAAAGCGTTACACAGGCAAGAAGCAGGGCGATGAGCGCTGAAAGCGTCGGCGACAGGGCGAAGGCTGAGGGCGAATTAAGCGGCGCCATAAGTAAATTCTTTCTTGTTGTTGAAAACTATCCCGATCTTAAAGCCAATCAAAACTTCCTGGCTGTACAAGAAGAATTAACTTCAACCGAAAACAAAATATCTTTTGCGCGGCAAAGTTACAATGACCAGGTGCTTTTCTTTAACAATAAAATACAGGTGTTCCCTTCAAACGTGGTTGCAGGAATGTTCAATTTTAAGACAGAAGAATTTTTTGAAATAGAAGAGGAAGCTGAAAGAGCAGCTCCGAAAGTGGATTTTTCCTGATCCGTTCCGCTCAGAGGAATGGGCTCAGAGCTGATATTGCAAAGGTATTAACGTATAAGCAATTGTGTATTACAAGGTATATAATTTATTATTAATATTCGAGGACATTTGATTTATCAAATTCTAAAAAACGGTATATATAATTATGTGGGAATTAATACAATCAAATAGAAGAAAGTCGTTTATTCTTTTTATTTTTATGGGGATATGCCTCGTTGCATTAGGATATGTTATCGGTTTTGCTTTTTTATCCGAGGGCGGTGGTATTACGGGTATTTTTATTGCCCTCGCTATATGGTTTATTCTGTCGATGATAAGTTACTTTTCGGGCAGTTCCATACTCCTTGCGGCAAGTAAGGCGAAAGAAGTTACACACGATGTTCACCCGCAGCTTTTTAATGTTGTAGAAGAAATGAAAATCTCGGCAAATCTGCCTGCTATGCCGAAGATATATATTATCCCCGATCCTGCGCCTAATGCATTTGCTACAGGTATGAAGCCGGAAAAAAGCGCTGTGGCGGTAACAGCCGGACTGCTCTCCCGGTTGAACAGGGACGAACTGCAGGGTGTTGTCGCACATGAAATGTCACATATTATAAACCGGGATGTGCTCTATGTAACGTTTGCGGGAATAATGCTCGGGAGTATTGTGATTATCTCGGAAGTATTTTTACGTGGAATGTTTTATTCTTCAATGTCATCGAGGCGGTATAGGTCAAGCTCTTCAAGAGGAGGCGGGGGACAGGCACAATTGATTATAATGGTCGTAGCTATTGTCCTTGCAATCTTAGCTCCTATCTTGGCACGCCTGCTCTATTTTGCCATATCAAGAAAGAGGGAATATCTTGCCGATGCGTCTGCCGTCCGGTTAACAAGATACCCGGAAGGATTGGCATCCGCCCTGGAAAAAATTTCTCAGTCGAACCTTGACCTTGCATCTGCGAATAAGGTAACGGCGCCCATGTATATAGCAAATCCCCTTAAAAAGAAGGGCAGAAAGCTCTCAAATCTTACAAGCACACATCCGCCGATTACCGAAAGAATAAAAATACTGAGAAATATCTCACAGGGTGTAAATTTCAAAGATTATCAAAATGCTTATGCACTTGCGATAGGAAAATCAGCGAGAATTATTCCGGCATCCGGTTTAAAGGACACCAATGAAATCCCGATACGAAAAGCCAAAGCTGAAAGACCGGAAGAACGGGGGAAAAAGAAAAGTATGAGGGATATCGGGGATCTGGTAAGAAAGGTTAACAAGTACGCATTTTTACTATGTGTTTGCGGTCTTAAAATTAAGGTTCCCCCCGATTTTAAGAAGCATGAAATAACCTGCCCCCGGTGCGGGCATAAAAATGAGGTTCCGTTAGCTGAGCTTACTGCCGCAGTAGCAGCCGCCGGCTCAATTCCGGGAACAAAAAACAAATAACTCAACACTCCCCATCTCACAATAGAATTAAAACCAAACAAACTTAATGTAGTAGTAAATGCACGGAATTAGTCTTTATCTCCCGAAAATATATGTTACATATTTTTAGTAAAAAATTTAAATTTTACTTGATTTTACTAAATTTTGATATTATATTTAGTATCATAAATTAAGTATATGAACTTACCAACCGATAATAAAGATAATCAGGTATTTTTTAAAGAATGTCTTGAACAGCTTGAAAAATGGTATAATTATCCAACCCATGAAATTCTTGCATCAGAAATTGAAAAATTTATGTATAAATTAGATGTAAAACCCATTAAAGGTGGGCACAGTAAAGGTAGTAGTAGAAGTTATCATCATCCGGCGCTAAGAGATTTTTTGCATTACACTTCGGAGGGGATATTTAGTATTCATGTAAGTGGAAAAAAGAGACATACTATTACTAAATATGATTTTAGAAAATTTTTATATAGACCGTTAAAAGAAATAATTAGAGTGCTTGGAGAAATATAAAATGTTAAACAGTTTGAAATATTATTTAGAATTGCCTTACGATGTTCATATTGAAACTCATATAGTTGAAGGCAAAAATGTTTATTATGCTCATATAGAAGAGCTTGGGAAGCATGCTTGTTACGGTAAGGGCTCTACTCGGGAAAAGGCACTGAGATCACTTGATGAAACTAAAAAGAACATCATATCATATTTATTAAAAAAGGGCAAAGCAATTCCCAATCCAGCTCCAAGGATCGATGAAGATTTGCCAAGCGGTAATTTTGTAGTACGTACTAATCCTCATTTACATCAACAGATTGCAGAACAAGCCAAAAGTCTGGGTATCAGTTTGAATCTATATGTAAATCAACTTTTAGCACGTAATGTTTTATTTGAAGAAGTAAAGAATTATTTTGATCCGCAATTCGATAAAATTCATAACTGTTTAGAAAAACAAAAGCCGGATTCAAATGTATTGAGGATTAATTACGAGGGAGAAATAATTGAAGGCGAATCGGTCGAGATAATTAAATCAAATTATAGAATAAAAATAGAACCAATTGAATCACCTTTAAGAGTAAAAAGATTCAGAGAAACAGGATAATATATTATCGCAAAAAGAAAATGAATAAAATGAAAACTAACATAAAATCGCAAAAAGAGAAGTCATTGTCACCAACTCAGTACAATGAAATTATTGAAGGGCTTCAACTTGAAAAAATGTTCTTAAAAAGTTGTAAAGCAAAATGTTTTTCGAGTGAAATTACCGATAATAATATCGTAAAAGTTGGAACAAATGCCGAATTCGAATCTTATGAAAATAAGAAATTCTCAATCACCAGTTCTTATACTATTACTGCTAAGTCCAATAAAAAAAATCTTTTTAAAATAGAATTAGAGTATTATTTGTTATTTCACAGTAAAAATCCTGTTGATGAAAGATTTTTTGATATTTATTCAAAAAGAAATCTTCGATTAAATACATTTCCTTTGGTTAGGGAGATTGTTCAGTCTTTTTCGGGTAGAATGGGATTCCCGCCATTAGTATTGCCACTTTTAAAATAATGAATATAATTACATATTACTTTTTAATTTACCATTTTATCATTCTTTCATTTCCTTGTTATTAACCTTTATATTTTCATATTTAATTTATCGCTTTTCATCGGGTTAATACTTATATTATCTTTTTTAGGAACAGGTTTAGAATATGGATAATCATCATTTGTTAAAAATTGCAGATGAATTACATCTGAACATTAAGCAAATCGAGGCAGCCGCTGTTCTGTTGAATGAAGGTGCAACTGTGCCTTTTATTGCCAGATACCGGAAGGAAGCTACGGGCAGTCTCGATGAGGTAGCGATTACAAAAATTCGCGACCGGCTCACGCAGCTTGCCGAGCTCGATAAACGCCGTGATGCCATTCTGAAATCGCTTGAAGAACGTGAACTGCTGACCGACGAGCTCAAAGACAGGATCAACGCTGCCGAAACCATGTCGGTACTGGAAGATATATACCTGCCCTTCCGTCCGAAACGCCGTACCCGCGCAACTATTGCCAGAGAACAGGGGCTGGAACCGCTCGCTGCGCTGCTTTTTGAGCAGGGCGATTGTGATCCGGCGGTCGAAGCGGAGGCTTATATCGACCCGGAGAAAAAAGTCGAAACAGTCGAAGACGCACGTGCCGGAATGCGGGAGCTGTTTATGAAAAAGGCGGTTATCCGGTCAAAAGTGCGTCCGGATAAAGAATCCGACGGAATCAAATATAAAGATTATTTTGAATGGGAAGAACCGGCGGCTCAGGCAAAATCTCACCGTATACTTGCAATAAGGCGCGGTGAAAATGAACAGTTCCTCTCTCTGCATATACTCCCCCCAGAAGATGAGGCGCTGGCATTGCTGGAACAAATGTTCATAAAAGCCGACAACAGCGCCGCAGAACTGGTAAAAATAGCAGTACACGATAGTTACAAACGGCTGCTTGCTTCATCTATGGAAACAGAAATGCGTGTGGAAACTAAGATGCGTGCGGATGAAGAAGCAATTGCCGTTTTTGCGGATAACCTCAGGCACCTGTTGCTTGCGCCGCCGCTCGGACAAAAAAATGTGCTCGCGGTCGATCCGGGTTACCGCACCGGATGCAAAGTAGTCTGTCTCGACCGCCAGGGTAAACTGCTGCATCACGGTACAATATTTCCCCATAACTCGGAGCGGGAAGCGGAGACAGCCGCAAAAAAGATTTTCGATTTTTGCAGTCGATTCAATGTGGAAGTAATCGCCGTCGGGAACGGTACCGCAGGGAGGGAAACCGAGACGTTTATTCGCGGGCTGAAGCTGTCGGAAGACAGAGAAATCCCTGTAGTTATGGTGAACGAAAGCGGGGCATCCATTTATTCGGCATCGGAAGTTGCGAGGGAAGAATTCCCCGATTATGATGTAACGGTCCGAGGGGCTGTATCGATTGGACGGCGGCTGATGGACCCGCTTGCGGAACTGGTCAAAATCGATCCAAAATCGATCGGTGTCGGACAGTATCAGCATGACGTAGACCAGAGTATGCTCAGGAGCAGCCTTGACGATATAGTCATTAGCTGCGTGAACAGTGTCGGTGTCGAAGTGA
>LJUD01000070.1 GCA_001304035.1 bacterium SM23_31
ATTACCGTCATATATTCATTTCCGGTTGTTTGGTATAATGCCAACGGTAGAATAAAACCGGATATTATCCTGAATGCCGACAATAGTATTCGGGGATTTCCGGCGTTCTTATGGTAGTATTGTTTGCGGATTGTATATAGAAACAGTTTCATGAATCCGAACCATCCGATTAATAACCACTGCCCCGTAAAAACTCCTGCTAAAAACAATGCCGTAATAATAACCATAGCGCTGTGTGCTTTTGTCCATCCGAGCCTTCCGTCGATTTGATATACTTTATCCATCGAGAATAGTGCGGCAAAACCAAATATCACGGCAATCCAACCTACAACCTTGCTTGACAAACCAAACAATGGATACACTGCCCCAACTACCATAAATAAAGAAAAAAAGATAATTTCGCGGCTGATCCAAGAATTTTTCCAGTTTAATACAGCCCTCGGTGCTGTCAATTTTTTACCGAGATGCAGGGTGCTCAGCGCCATTCCGAGTATACCGCTGCCGAGAAAGAGCAAGGGGTGTATCTTAATTTTCAATACTACGCCTGCGGAAAAATATGCGACCAATATCGCCGCCAACAAGGTAAAAATTACAAGCGGCAATTCATTTTTCAGTGAAATTTTATTAGCTGAATTTGAAGAGTTTACCGGTGATTTTTTGGACACAAAATCATGTTTCTGAACAGCAGTAATTTCCGGATATTCACTGCCTTTTCTTAAAGGCTTGATATCGATTGCAGGTTTAATATCTGTAGGCGGAAAGCCCGGAAAAGCTGTTTTGCCGTTACTTTTTTCATATTCTCCAAGTTTCAAAGCCCCTGTCGGACAGCCGGTCACACAAGCCGGTTCTTTGTAGTCGGCAAGCCTGTGAGAGCAGAAAGTGCATTTTTCCATCACATTAACCGCACTATTAAATTTAATTGCGTCGAAAGGGCATACCCATGAGCAATATTTACAACCTAAGCAGTAGTCCGCTTCAATAAGTACTGCGCCGGTTTCGGTATCTTTTGTGATAGCTAAAGCGGGACAATATTTCATGCAGGGGGCGTCTACGCAGTGATTACATGCGATGGAATAGTGAAAAACCGGAACGTCGGGATAGTGCGGCTCATTGAATGTAAATATTTCACGCCAGGTAACGCCCGGTCCAAGCCGGTTTTCAATTTCGCAAGCTATCCGGCATGCCTCGCAGCCTGTGCATTTATTTAAATCGAAAACAAAGCTTTTCTGCATCACGAGACTTTCTTAATTTCGACAAGGTTATCATGAAAAGCAGCGCCGTAGCCCATGTCCGTTTCCCTGCCCGCAGAAAGAAAATTTACCGTACCACCTTCCGTAGCCCACCATCCATTCGTAATGGAAACGCAGCCCGGTTTTATACTGTAGTCCAGCTTTGCCTCGATATCCAGTGTGCCGCGGTCGTTATATATCTTCACAATATCGCAATCAGAAATGCCCCGCTTATGTGCATCTTCAGGATTCATTATGACAAGCGGTTTCGGGCTTAATTTACGGATCATACAAAGATTATTGAATTGCGAATGGATGCGATTCTTCGTGTTGGGCGTGATGAAATAAAGCGGGTACTTTTTCGTATCAGGCATGCGGCTTTTTACGGATTCCAGCGGTTCATTATAAACAGGCAATACACCGGCGCCCCACCGCTCATGCGCCTCTCCGGACAGGAGCTCTATTTTGCCTGACGGTGTGGGAAATTTAAAATCCGACCACGCAACTTCCTGGTGTCCCGGTACCAAAACCGGTCCCTTGCGCAATTTCTCAAGTGTCAATCCCGGAAAAGGTTCTAATTCTTTATTGAGGAATGTCTCAATTTCCTTATCTCCCGGGGCAGGAATGATGCCGTCGAGTTCCTCAGGCGTAAATCCGAGACGCCGGGCAAGCAGGTAATATATTTCCGTTTCGGGCTTGACATGACCCGGTGCTTCAAGAATTTTTTGTTTTAACTGAATATACGCATGCCAGTATGCGCCGATAACGTCGGACTGCTCGAATATCGACTTTGACGGCAGGATAATATCCGCCTCGCGTGCAGTATCCGTCATAAACTGGTCTACAACCACGCGAAAATCGAGTGCCCGGAATGCCTTGAGAACTATATTGGTGTCGGGATTCGACGTTACCGGGTTGCCCCGTTCCACCCATATCATTTTCAACGGCGGATTATCCTGGCGCAGCATATCGCTGCCGAGTTTTGCAGTAGAGACCGATACCCGCATCACACCGTCCGGCTTTTCGGGCGGATAAAATGCCACCGGGTCTTTTATTTTATCGAATATGTGGCTCTGGAGATTGGCATATACCCAGCCTGCGCCTGGTTTTCCTATATTTCCCGTTATGCATAGCAGGGCAAGGACTGCCCGCATTGTCTGTCCGCTGTTGGTGTATCTCTGCATTCCGAATCCGGCAGAGATTGTTACAGGGCTGTTTGTGCCGATTAATTCTGCAAGACGGTTGATATATTCTGCGGGAACGTCCGTTACTTCAGCGGCTTTTTCAGGAGTATACTGTTTTACCATTTCGCTGAACTCGGGAAATCCCAGGACATGTTTGTCGATGAATTCCGAATCTATATATTTTTTTTCAATTAAAAGACGCGCAGCGGCAAGCGCAAGAATACCGTCGGTACCCGGACGTGGTTGAATAAGCAGGTTAGCCCGCTCTGCGGATTCCGTGCGGCGGGGATCGATTACGATTAACTTTCCGCCGTTTTCGAGTACCTTTTCGATGAAAACCATCTGGTGGATGTTTGTTTCGGCAGGATTTTTCCCCCACAGAATCACTAATTTTGCATTGGCTGTATCCCACGGTGCGCTGTGCTTATTGTCTCCCAGTGTTAGCCGGGTTGCTTCTAATCCGGCAGGCCAGCAGAGGTCGCCGTAGGTGGTTGTGCATCCCCCGTACAGCTTCCAGAAGTTACTCGCAACTTTGTTCAACAGTCCTTTTGTACCGCTTCCGGAATAGAAAAAAACACTTTGAGGTCCAAAATTTTCTTTATAGCGCTGTAATCTTTCAGCGATTATATCCAGTGTATCATCCCACGAAATTTCTTTAAAACCGGCCGTTCCCGGTTTTCTGATTAATGGTGTAAGTATCCTGTCCGGTGAGTACTGGCGCTCTATGAAGCTCAATCCTTTCAAACAGACACCTTCAGGTGTTGCGTTATTACCCGGATGTGCTTCGATGCTGCGAATTTTCCCCTCTTCCACGTGAACGGTCATACTGCACGTACTGTAACAATTGAGCGGGCAAGCCGTTGTAAAAACTGGCACGGTATTTGCACTTTCTAAAAGAGGTAATTTCTATTCAGAACCATTGCGTTAATGCAAGTTCAAGCAAATATAACCAATTTAATATATAAAAAAAACCTATTTTCCCGTTTTATGTTGATTTTGATACTGTATCTGTATATTTTATTTTATGAATCATACGTAAAATTAAAAATATTATGAAAAGACTTCTTACTGTATTATCGTTATCATTATTTACAGTTGTATATTCATTCTGCGATAATAAGCTCACTGCACCTGATGAAGAAATACCTGCACCCGGATATGAAGGATCCAAAGTTCCTTTAAATGACGTTGTCGCGGTAACAGTCCGTTTCAATCCACCGTATGCAGGTGGATCAACTATCTCCAAATTAGTATTGTTGGATTATAATAATCCCACAAGATATAAAATTGTCGGGGATTTATACATGTTTGCAGAATATCCACGATTTTCTCCGGATAAAAGCAAAATTTTATACGTTGATAGAGGAAAAGGAAGCCGTCATGACCCAGCATTCTTATTATACGATGTACAGAATGATTCAATAAAAGTTTTAGACAGTCCAATGCACCCAATGGGACACCTTCCATTATGGAAATATGACTGTTCAGGATTTTATTACACTAATTCGTATTTTGCGGGTACCATGTTTTTTCGATTTTCTACAAAAATACGTGAATGGATATCAAGTGAAAAAGGATATATTTATTACCCTTTAGACATAAAAGGCACTGATACTCTTATCGTGAATGGAAAAAACACAGAAGGAGATGAAAAAATAAGAGGGGTATACTTTACCGATCATGAAGGAAGTTGCCTTACTCTCATAAATAATCCATATCTGGAAACCAGTAAGATTTTTGGTAAATTTCTAAGATGGAGTAATGATTTAGGATTAATAGTATACGTGGAAAATGACACAACGTTAGGTGGGACAAAAATCTCTGTAACAAATTCAGACGGATCGTATTACCGGTGTTATACGTCAGGGGAATTTAATGATACAAGTCCGGTATGGGGTCCGGAAAGTAAAACTATACTTTTTGAAAGGGGCCGTATAATATACATAATAGATATTGAAACAGGGGATATAAGCGAGTTTGCAACCTCGTATTTTATATACGGGGCTCATGGATTAAGTTATCCGGATTATTGATCTGAAAGGTAGTATATTTTTGGATTAAGAACAAATTAAATGGATGTGTGCAAATAGTATATAAAAAGATATATCGTTGTATCAAAAAATAATTAAAAATATCTATGAATTTTACAGAATCTTTCCAGAATTATTTTCGACATGCATCATAAATGTGAGAGTTTAATGAGTGCCAAAAAAATTTTCATTATACTTATCTCTCTTATACTGTTCCTTCAAGAGGCTAATGCACAGGAAGAGAAATGGATTAGTTATAAAGTTCCTAAATATGTCAGGGATTTTGCATTTGAAGGCGATTATATCTGGATAGGAACCAGATTTGGAATTGTAAAATGGAATAAAAAAACCGGACAATATATTAGATATACTACATCTGATGGGCTTATTAATAATTGGGTAAATGCAGTGGTCATAGATTCGGAAGGTAATAAATGGATTGGTACCGGTGAGTTATTCGAATACGGAGCAAATGCATGCAAATTCGACGGTGAGACTTGGACATCTTATACATTCTATGATGGGTTATATAATAACCAAGTATTTTCAATTGCTATTAATAAAAATGGTGACATTTGGTTTGGGGGTGATACAGGCGTAAGTAAATATGACGGTAACACCTGGACATCGTATTCTTGGTTGAAAGGAGATAGTATATACTTTGGGAGGGTGCAATGTATTGCATTTGAACAGGATAGTATTGTGTGGTTAGGCCAGTATGGAGGTATAAGTAAATTTGACGGAAAAAGCTGGATTAAATATAGATTGGGTAGTAATTTGAACTATAATGATGTGAAAGCAGTTGCAATCGATGCTGATGGTACAAAGTGGTTTGGGACCAGGGGAGGCGGCGTGTTTACATTTGATGGATTTAATTGGGCTTCATATGGCACCGAAGATGGATTGGTACACAGCAGGGTGCAAGCAATTAAAATTGATTCGGATGGAAATAAATGGTTTGGTACATATGGAGGCGTTAGTAAATTTGACGGTAATACCTGGACTAATTATAAAACTACCGATGGATTAGTGGAGGAAAGAGTGTATGCCATCGCTATTGAAGAAGAAGGTATCAAGTGGTTTGGGACGGATGGTGGTGTAAGTGTTTTTGGATCTCTGTCCGACTTTCCCACTGTAATTACATGTTTACCGGATATAGTCAACAATATTACTATACCGGATGATTCATCAATTGTTACACTGAATTATTTGGATGATGCCTCATTATCATTTAATTTTACCTCCGGAGATGTTGCTAATCATAACATATCCATTAAAAAGATTTCAAGTCTCTCGGATGATTTTACCGGTTCAAGTGATTACGCGGGTGTACCTGAATTTGATAAACCGGTTTTTTACTATGATATGTCTATCGATGTTAGTGATTTTGAAGTTGAGTTGACCTTTAAATATACTGATGATTTTTTAGCCTATCATGGTATTGAAGAAGATAGTATTGTAGTATGTTATTATGATTGTTCTTTAAATCCACGGGGAAATATATGGCATGTGTTGTCTGGAGCGATAAACAAAGAATTTAATACCATTACTGTAACAGTCGATCAATTTTCACTTTTCGCCATAACCGGTAATGATGAAACTCTTGTTCGAGCTTTTAGATTTCCTCAAGATTTTAGACTCTATCAGAATTATCCCAATCCGTTTAATCTTGCAACAACTATCCGTTATGCATTAACAAATACATCGCACGTTCAGTTAACAATATACAATATTTTAGGTCAGAAAGTAAAAACTCTCGTTAATGAACCACAATCCTCGGGAGAATACTTTGTAATATGGAACGGAACAAATGATTCAGGATTACAAGCCGGTTCGGGTGTGTATCTATGCAAGCTGAAGGTTAGCAGTTTTTCTGAGACTAAAAAAATTATCTTAATAAAGTAGGAATTTGATTTATCAAATTCTGTAATAGATTCCGGGTCCCGCTCAACCGAATCCAACTGATAATTAAATTAAAAACATTAGGTTAGCAAAAATTGCTATTGAGTGAATAATTGTTATTAATGCCGAGTTTTTAATCTGAGATTGCTACGTTTCCCCCAGGTACTCGACATGGTCCTCGTGGCATAAATCGTCCCTTTGGGGCAATGACTATTTAAGCTTGGGTGACACCACCAAAATTGTTTTTTTGGATTATTCAATAATAAATGATACTTATTTCTAAAAATTTACTTAATTTTTAATTTCATTTTGCATTTTTCAATTTCCATTTTCCACTTTGAAATATATGAGTGAGTAAAAATGTCAAGCATTAATTTATACAAGCAAATCTGTCAACTCCTTGAAGAAGAGCGAAAAGGCGTTCTGGCAACAATTATTATGACCCGCGGATCAACTCCCGTAAGTGCACTCTCGAAAATGGTTGTTCTTGACGGCGGTGCTAATATCATCGGGACTGTCGGCGGAGGATGTCTCGAAGCACAGGTCATCACTGATTCAAAGACCGTCTATGAAACCGGCATCCCGGATATAAAAACATACACCATGACCGAAGACGATATTGAAGGCGGATTGATTTGCGGGGGAACCCTTGATATTTTGCTCGAACTTTTAAACAGCGCCATGCTTCCCGTTTTCAAAAAATTACTTGATAATTGTCTTGAAGGAAAAGATGCCGTTCTTGGCACAGTGCTAACCAAGGATTCAATGTCGAAAAAATTTCTTGTTACCGAGGGGGAAAAGGGAACCGACCTGCCCGAAGAGATTTTTGCACGAACTGAATTTAAAGATGTCGCTCATGAAGTTCGTAGAACCGGAAAGACATTAATATATGAGATTGGCGGTTCGAAGATTGTCCTGGAGCCGGTTGCCGGTGTTTATACCGTGGTGATTTTCGGCGGAGGTCATGTGTCGAAATTCGTGGCGGAAGCAGCTCAACGCACGGGATTTGCCGTTTGTGTTGTGGATGACAGGGCTAAGTTTGCTTCCCGCAAACGGTTTCCGACAGTTGAACAGGTAGTATGCGCCGGTTTTCGTGAGGCTTTTTCCCAATTAAGGATAAATGAAAAAACGTACCTGGTCATTGTTACGCGGGGACATTCGTACGATGAAGTCGTGCTTGAAGAAGCGTTGAAGACTCCCGCCGGCTATATCGGCATGATCGGCAGCAAGCGTAAAATTTCAAAAACGTATGATAATCTCAGGGAGCGCGGCGTTGGGATAAGCAAGCTGAAAAATGTTTTTTCTCCGTTAGGTCTGGATATCGGTGCAGAAACGGCTGAAGAAATTGCCGTCAGCATAGTTGCTGAATTAATAAAATTCCGGCATATTAAACATGATAAATCCGCGCCGCACCTTCGGGACTCGATGCGCCCGTATTTTAAGAAAAATAAATAGTTACCTTGACTTTATTGTATATTAATCTAACGTGGGGGTAAAATGAAAAAGATTATAGTAATTTGCTGCGTGGTTTTACTCGCTGGTTCACCGGTTCATGCCCAGGTATGGAAGGGAATCGACATTTATGCGAGCTCAGGTTTTTCAATTCCTGTACCTGCTTCAGACAATGTAGCCGTAAATTACGGCGGTGGATTAGAGTTACCATTATTTCACAATACTTCAATACTTGGATATTTTGACTATCATAATTTTATTAATAGTGATACAAAAACCTCTACATATACTGTAATAATAAATTTGAAGTATAAACAAAAAACCTATTATATGGATATTGTCAGGTATTTTTTAATTGGCTTAGGACGATATGATATAAATTATAATAGAATTTTATTTTATGCAGTGCCCGGAATAATACCTTTTCCAGAGAATAAAATAATACGAGAAAAAAAGAAGGGAATAGGAGTGAATTTCGGATTGGGATTTGAAAAACCGATTTCTAACAGATTTAATGTGTTTATTGAAGTTAATTATCTTTTAGGAATTTTTATTGAAGAAAACTATTTGTACTTCCCGGTAAAATGCGGTTTTTCTTTTGATTTATAATTACGCAAATGGAGATTGGGTATTTTATAAATATTTTACATCTCAACTATTTCATTTAGTTATACTTAATTGCATTTGTCGAAATCCTCATCGATGAATAACATCCCCCTTTATCCCCCTCCAAAGGGGGAATTTAATGCCGATTTCTGGAGACATAAGGATTTATGAGATAGGAAAGGGGGTTTTTAATTTCCACAATTGCTGTGTCTCAAATTTATCCGACCTATAGCTTATTTCAAGCAAATTTCCTGAAAATCCAAAAACAATTTCAATTTCACTGTAAATTTGATTATATTTAAGGTTATCTTGAAATTCATTTAAGTTTTGACACAGATTATTGCAGATATGATGGACTCTGAAGTAAATACAAAATCTACATTTCCCTATTTTCAGGAACATTTTTTTACGCAGTACTCCGTTCAGCGCCATAAGCTTTCAAACGGTTTAACTGTATTGACGCAGGAGAACCATGAACTTCCGGTGGCATGTCTTTATACGATGTATAAAGTGGGTTCCCGCAGCGAAAGACCGGGCATTACCGGTATATCGCACCTGTTTGAACACATGATGTTTAACTGCTCGCGGAAGTTCGGTCCAAAGGAATTTGACCGCATTCTCGAATCCGGCGGGGGACATTCAAATGCCTATACCTCGCGGGACCTCACGGTATATTACGAAGATTTTACCGCCCCGCTTCTCGAGACGGTTATAGAACTTGATGCCGACCGTATGGGCTGGTTGAACCTTTCCGCTGAAACCCTCAAATCCGAGCGCAGTGTCGTTAAAGAAGAAAGGAGACTGAGAACGGAAGATTCAATACATGGACGGCTTGAAGAAGAATTGTATGCGGCGAGTTTTCAATGCCATCCATACCGCACGCCCATAATCGGATGGATGCCGGATATTGAAAATATTTCACTGAGCGATTGCAAACAGTACCACAAGAATTATTATGCACCGAATAATGCTGTTCTTGTACTTTCGGGTGCATTTCACACGGACCCGGCACTAAAGCTTATGGAGAAATATTACGGGGAAATCGCAGGAAGAAAAACGTCTCAACCGCCGCTGACAGAAGAACCGCCGCAAAAAGGAGAAAAACGAATAACATATCGTAAACAGGTGGAACTGCACAATTTTATTGTTGGATACCATGTGCCCGGAATAGGACATAACGACCTTTACGCACTCGATGTTGTAGAGACAATACTTGCAGACGGAGAGAGTTCGATTCTGCACCGGGCTCTGGTCAGGAAAAAAGCAATAGCGCTGTACGTGTATTGTGATTTTACCTGGCATATTGACCCCGGGCTTTTTGAGATTATTGTCCAGATGAAACCCGGCTTTACCTCTGTTGACGGAGAACAATGTCTTGAAGAAGAATTACGGCGGTTTTCAAAGAATACGGTATCAAGGTCTGACCTTAACAGAGCGAAAAACATACTCGAGGCGGACTTTATTCAAAGTCTGCAAACAAACAACGGACGCGCACACAGGATTGGTTTATCTGAGGTATTACTCGGCGGTTATCAAAAAATGTTTGATCCTATTGCCGGGTATCAAAAGGTAACGGTCGAAGACGTACAGAGGATTATCTCCGGGTATTTTAATCCTGACAATAAAACAATAGTATGGCTTGAAAATGAATTTTTTACCGCAGAGAGCGCAGAGAATACATAGAGTTCACAGAAAATATATATAAATTGTCTTGGTAAAAAATCCTTGCGTTCATTGCGCCTTCTTTGTGTGCTCTGCGGTTAAATCGATTGCAAAGAATTTTTCGATAAGCATGGAAACAGTTTATCATGGATAATAAATTAGCACAAAAATCCTTTCAGACAAAGTCTGATCTTTAGAAATGCTGCCGCCGCACGTAAAAATTTCAATAACCGACCAGCTCGACGTAGTGGTAATGGAACGGCATCAGCTTCCTTCGGTTACGTTCCGGCTGGTAATATGGGGGGATGCAGCCGGCGACACGGAAGGTAAAGAAGGTCTCCGCCGGTTAACTGCAAAATTGTTGAAAAAGGGCGCCGGTCCTTATTCTGCGGATAAATTTGCGTATGCCGTCGAAAGCAGGGGTGCAGTGGTTTCGGTTCAGATAAATTACGATTACATGACTATTTCCGGCGAATTTTTGTCAAAAGATACCTACTTCGGGCTTTATTTAATCGCCACAATGTTATTGAAACCCCGTTTCAGCAGCCGTGAGATATCGTTTTTAAAGAAGAAAACAACGGGTGAAATCACTTCAATACTCGATGAGCCGGGTCGGTTAT
>LJUD01000071.1 GCA_001304035.1 bacterium SM23_31
ACAATCATTAAAAACGAAGAAACAACCTTTGATGACGACACTGCGGTTGTTGGTGAAAAGATGGTTGTTGAAAGTGAAGCGTTTGTCCTGAAATTATATAAAAAAGATGGAGTTATAGATAGTATAGACATAGAGTGCAGATGTGGTCGCAAAGCAAAGATTCAATTAGAATACGAGAAATATTCCCCCTATGATGACGATGAGATAGATATCTCGGAAAGCGAGGATGAGGCGGGCGCTGTTCAACAATCAGCAGCGGATGAATCTCATGATAAAGAGACAGAAGCCGGGATAGAGAGTACTGAGGCAGAGAAAGATGATGAAACTTTACAGGAAACACTATCTGATTCTGATGTAGAGCCGGATTCTGTACAGGATGCAAATAATGCTGAGGATAATGAAGAATTTCAAGAAGGCATACCGGCACCCAAGATTCCTGAACAACCAGATCCTGAAACGTTACCGAATAAATCTGAAACGCATGATACTGCAGAACAACAAAAGATTTAATGACAGCCGCATGATTACTCCTTATTAGCACTATTTGAATCCATAAAAAATATGATTAATATAATGGTTAAAATTATTTACGTTTTAAAACATTTTTCCCATTATGCGTTACGTTGATACAAAAGAACTTGAGAAATTAGGTATACTGGTAAAAGAAGAAGGCGTCTACGTTACTAATGCGGAACATGTTGATAGCCTGAATGCTGCTTCTTTAGAGCATGAGTTACTCCGGTTAGGTATTCTTGAAGCTCCTTATAAGGAAATCGTAAAATTATATAAACAGAATCTGAAAGAGCCTGTAAAAGTTGCTGACAGGTTAGTAGAATATGCTCCGGAGAAAAATGATTATATTCGTGTAACCGTATCCATAGATGCCCTCGAAGCCTATCTTGATGTAACGTTTCCTTCGGTAGACGATGAAGAAATTACTGAGCGGGATATTATTCACAGAATTCTGAAAGCCGGTGTCGTATATAACATCGATTATGAAAAAATTAAACAAATAGTAGAAAATAGGATTTTTGTTGAAAAGGAAGTAATTGCACGCGGTAAGGAGCCATATATCGGTGAAGAAGCTCAAATTGTTCTTGAAGTAGATACGGAAATTAGCTCCGAACCCCTGATTAAGGAAGACGGCAGTGTCGACTTTCATCAAATTGGTTTGTTAAAAACGGTTGAAAAGGATCAACTGCTTGCGGAAAAGATTCCTGCATCAAAAGGTCAGGATGGTATAAACGTTCTTGGCGAGGTCATTGACTCGACAGGTAAGAATAAGCCTCTCCCTCAAGGAGAAAATACATATATTTCTGATGATTGTCTCTCTCTTTATGCTGCTGTTAGCGGAAGAATAGTCTATAAGAAAAAAAAACTGTCTGTCGAGAACAAACTCACAATACGCGGCGATGTGGATTATTCAACCGGAAATATCGAATTTACGGGTGATATAGATATCACGGGAGACGTGCTTACCGGTTTCAAAGTTAAAACAGAAGGTGATATACGCATTAGAGGCGTAGTTGAAGGTGCTGAAATAATTTCAACTAAGGGAAGCATTATAATCGGCAGGGGAGTTGTTGGGCAGGAAAAAGCCAGAATCCTTGCAGCAAAAAATATATTTGCAGAGTTTATCAATGAATCGACCGTTGAAGCGGGGCATAATGTTACAGTCAGCGAATATATTATGAACTCGATTGTAAGCGCAGACAATGAAATACAGGCAACCAAAGGACGAGGTTCGATCATCGGTGGAAAGCTTTTTGCAGAAAAGGCTATAGAAGCTAAAGTCATCGGTTCTGCAAGTTATTTGAGAACCGAAGTGAAAGTCGGTGGTCGGGTTTCAGGAGACTTATATAAAAAAATGTTAATTATAGAACATAATGAAGAAGTCCTTGAGAAAACCGCAAAAAATCTTTTAAAAGAAATTGAATTTATCGAACTGTTAAAAAGAAAGCTGCCGAAATTTCCTAAATCAAAACAGGATGAACTGACAGAACTTCTCATAAAATTAAGAAAAGTTGAGAATAGAAAAGGGGAGGTAGAAAAACAAAAAAAAGAATTAATAAAAGAATTCAGGATAATAGTCAGCGAAAAAGAAAAAAAGATTTCAGCGAATACGATTTATTCTAACGTCATTCTTAGTATAGACCAGAATAAAATGTTGACTGAATATATCTATAAAATGTGTATGGTATATTCCAGGGATGGGCAAATGAAAATTAATTTTCGGTCTCGTGAAGCATAACAGTTCCCACCATTTTCATTTTCCTCCTTTTGTGTCAATCCAAACGGAAGGTGTGCTGTCAAAATAGGAGTCATATTAATGGAAAATATTCTTGTTGTTGATGATGAACCTGGTGTAATTGAAATATTAACGGAAATCTTGAAAAATGCGGGTTATCGCGTTCATGGATACGCAAATCCTGAAAAAGCGATTAAGGCAATGCAAGATAATAAGTACGATATTGTATTCACCGACCTAAAAATGCCCAAAATTGACGGCATTCAAGTCACTAAAGAAGCTAAAAAGGTCTCGGAGGAAACCGAAGTTATCGTTATTACCGGCTATGCCAGCCTTGAGTCTGCTATTGACGCATTAAAACAGGATGTTTTTGACTATATTTTTAAACCGTTTAATGTTTCTGAAATATTGTTGACTGTCAAAAAAGTTACTGATCGAATTCGGTTAAGACGCCTTAATCAGGAATTATCAAGAAAAATTGAAAAGGCGCTGTCAGATATCACTATGCTCTACGAAATCAGTAAAATTATAAATACCAGTGAAGAAATAGAGGAAATTCTCAGTTTTTCTTTGAGTACCATAGAATCGAGTATGGACCTTAATATGGTAAGTATTATGTTGTTTGATGAGCAAACTGAAGAATTTCGAATAAAGAAAAGCATAGGATTTACAAAAAAATCAATTAACAATTTTAAAATCAAATTAAATGATGGTATCATTGGACAGGCAATTCGATCCAATGAAACAGTAAATATCTCAAGTTTCAAAAAAGATAAAAACTATGTAAAGTACATCGCTGACAGCGATAAAAAGAAGATGCATAGTTTTATAACTGTACCGTTAAGTGCACAGAACCATATTGTCGGATTAATTACTATTCATCAGCTCAATTACGAAATCCCTGAGGATAAAGAAAAAATCATACTGCTTGAGGTCATGTCAGTGCAGATTGCCCCTATGATACGGTTGGGTCAGTGCCATGAGGAGCAAAAATTGATGATAATCGATTCATTAAGCGGTGCTAAAAATGTATTGAGAAATACAATTAAAAAAGCAGTTGAATACAGGGGGATTTTAAGTATATTGATTTTTAAATTATATCTGAAAAAGAAAGCCAATTATGGAATAAAAATCTTCGATATCGGAGAGGTGATTTACGATTATATTTTGAAAAATATTACTCCGATCGACTCCGCTATGAAAATCGGTCTGGATTCTTTTCTGGTAATTTTACAGGGCAAAACCAAAATCCTTACGGAAGAGATCGCTGCAAAAATTAAGGCGCAGGCAGAAGCTAATAAAGTAATAAGTAGAAACGGCATAGTACTTGACTATGGTTATTCGGATTTCCCTGTGGATGGACAAAACTTTAATGTCCTTGTAAGCAAAGCACAGGCAAATCTGTGGAGGTTTGTAAAGAAATAACTGCTTTTAAATAGCAGCATATCCCCCGCAGAATGCGGGGGACTGTCTGTGCCGGCATAGTCCCGAAAATTCGGGAATGTGCTATATGTATTTTCATCTCTTTAGTATATGTTTGTCTCAGGCGATATATATAAGAAAATTTTTCTTTGATTTCTTATTCAAATGTGAAGACGGCGGTTGATATACCGCCGTTGGCATATTAACCGGGTTTTTTCAGTAGATTTTTAATTTAAACACAGAACACACAAAAAAAACCGGAACGTTGTTGTCCTTTGGTCCCGCTCAGCCGCCCGGTGACCGCTATTTGGCAGGATTACTAACGTATTAATATCGCTGTCGATTGTATCTAAGACAGTGAAAAGAAACATACTGTTTTTCTAATTTTTCATCAAATAAAAAGACACTATTATGAAAATAGCATATTTTGACTGTTTTGCCGGCGTTAGCGGCGATATGGTTCTCGGCGCCTTGATTGATCTCGGTGTAGACGTAGAATCTCTCAAATCGATGCTCAAATCGCTGGGTGTTACACCGTTTTCCCTGAACGTTGAGCGGGTAAATCACAAAGGTATTATGGCTGTAAATGTATCGGTAAAAACTCATCATGAACATCATCATAGGAGTCTTAAAGATATACTGGAGATAATTGATTCATCCGAATTATCCGTGGAAGCAAGACAACGAATCGAGCGGATATTTACGAGAATAGCCGAAGCGGAAAGTAAAATTCATCAATTGCCCGTTGAAAAGGTGCATTTCCATGAAGTAGGAGCAGTAGATTCCATGGTTGATATTATCGGTTCCGTCTGGGGTATGGAACAATTGGGTATTACCACCTGTTACAGTTCCGCGGTCAGCATAGGTTCCGGTTCGGTTGAGTGTGAGCATGGGATTATTCCTGTACCGTCGCCCGCTACGCTTGAACTTGTTAAAGGCTTTCCGGTAATAAAAAAGGAGGTAGGGGCAGAATTGGCGACGCCTACGGGTGCGGCGATTGTGACGACGGTCGCTGAATATACTCATCAGTTGCCGCCTGTGCGTGTTTCAAAAATTGGCTACGGATGCGGCGACAGGGAACTGGAAGCATTCCCTAATATTTTACGTATCATTGTTGGGGAAGTAGAAAGCAGCTATGGTGAAGACCGGATGCTGGTCGCAGAAACTAATCTGGATGATATGAATGCCGAACTTTTTCCTTACGTAATGGAGAAGCTGATGAATCATGATGCAGCGGATGTGTATCTCACTCCGATACTGATGAAAAAAGGCAGACCCGGTCATAAGATAACGGTTCTTGTTGAAAATACAAATTTAGACAGATGTTTGAATATACTATTCCGGGAAACCACCACGCTCGGTGTCAGAATCTATGAGACGTATAGAAAAAAATTAGAAAGATTATCGGAAGAAATTAGTACTCCCTGGGGTGCGGTACGGGTTAAATCTTATATATTAGGCGGGAAAAAGCATGTTGTTCCTGAGTTTGAAGCATGTAAAGAAATTGCGGTCAGGGAGAAGATACCGCTCATGGAGATATATGAAACCGTAAAACGAATCGGGAATCAGGATGATTAAGTGCCGAAATCTGTGTGTCGATTACCAGCATGACAAAAATAAAAGCACTTCCGCACTAAACAATCTCTCTTTTGATATAGGGGATTCCGAGTTTATCGGTATGATCGGACCGAATGGTTCCGGAAAATCTACATTAGCATTTTGTATTGCGGGTTTGCAGTCTGTAACATCGGGTACAATAGAAATAGACGGCGGTGATATTAACAAGCTTATTAAAACCCGCGAAATTCGCGATATGATTGGTGTTGTTTTTCAGAATCCCGATGACCAGCTCCTGACAAATATGGTAGAACGCGAGGTCGCTTTTGCGCTGGAAAATCGTTCGGTTCGCAGAGATGATATGGTGAAACGCGTAAATGAGATAATTGACCGGTTTCAGATTGCCGATTTGAAAGGGCAGTCGCCAAATCAGCTTTCCGGCGGTCAAAAACAAAAACTTGCTATTGCTTCCGTAATGATTGCCAATCCCAAATATCTTATTCTCGATGAACCGACTTCGTTTCTTGATATTCCAGACAGGCGAATGATCTTAAAGCAGCTAAAGGTTGAATTTCAGGCTCGTGCATGCGAAGGATTTTCTATACTTTTAATAACGCAATTTCCGCGGGAAGCTGCAGTGTGCAGCCGCTTGATAGTCCTTGATAAAGGTCAAGTCGCTGCGGATGACACGCCCGAAAAAATTTTCACGGAACGGCAAGCTCTTCTCAACTCTATCGGTGTGGAGATACCGGTAGAATATCAAATTAAAAAAGCAGTACCCGGTATTCAGCTTCCGGCATACATTTTTGATTATTCAACTAATAATACCGCTTAGCGGGGCTGTAGATATTCGTAATGCTATGCAGATAGACCTGAAAGACATACATTTCGCATATCCCGTAAGTTCCGATGTTCCGGTTTTATCCGGGCTTTCCTGTACTATTGATCAGGGCGAACTCATCGGTGTGATCGGGAAAACGGGCTCGGGAAAGTCGACATTTTTACAGTTATGCACAGGATTTCTATTTCCCGATTCGGGTGAGATTCGTGTCGATAATACCGCCATGAGGAAGGCAAAAGACTGGAGCGCAGTCCGCAGAAAGCTGGGGATTGTATTTCAATTCCCGGAAAAGCAGCTCTTTGAAGAGTCGGTGTTTGCCGATGTGGCATTCGGCATATCCAGGTATATAAATGGAAAAGAGGAGATAAAAAAGCGGGTTCATGCCGCACTTGAAGAAGTGGGACTTTCTCCGGAAGAATTTGCTGAGCGGTCACCTCATCATTTGAGCAGTGGTGAGCAGAGACGGGCTGCACTGGCGGGTATTATTGTGCTTGAGCCGGAGATGCTGTTTCTTGATGAACCGACCATCGGGCTCGATCAAAAAGGCGCTTCGGAAGTTGAGTCGATTATTACACGGTTTCATCGCAGCGGAAAAACTGTCTGTGTGGTTTCCCATAATCTCGATTTTATTGTCCGTATTGCCGGGCGTATAATTGTAATTGCCGATAAGACGGTCAAATTTGATGGAGAAAAAAAACGCCTCTTTTCCGACAATGGATTATTGCACTCATTCGGGCTTGAAAAACCCGAAATAGTTACTTTATGTGAAGCGATTTATGAACAGCAAAAAATAAAAGTTCAGGGAATTTATACCATTGGCGAATTAATAGCCACTCTAACGCGGGAAATGAATTCCCAACGGGTACTCGGAGCGTATGAGTCATCCGAGTAAAATATTGTGAAAATATGCAGATAATTTGCTCGAAATGGAACAGTTTTTGCACCTTAAGTGTTAATACTATATATCGGTAATTTTAGTTGGATTGCGCACGTATAACGACGCAGGTTAAAGCGGTATCGCACAGAGTATATCCGGGGAAACGCTGTACGGCTTGGCGGGATTATGATGTACGCTGAAATACTCTTGCGGGAAAAATAAATTTCAAATGGCACAACAGGTGAAAAATAAAAACCGGCGGTGCCCGGTCATAGCAGTTACAGGCGGTATAGGCAGCGGCAAATCCGTCGTTGCGGCGATTTTTAAAGAAAATGGTGCCCTCATAATAGATGCGGATGCAGTCGCTAAAGACATACTCTGGAATGATAATAAAATTAGCCTTAGAGTGATTGATGCATTCGGTTCGGATATCCGCGATGAAAATAACCGTATCATTAAAGAACGCCTCATTACCAGAGTTTTTCACAACAAAGATTCGATACGGCGCCTTAATAATATTATGCACCCGCCTCTAATTAAACGTATTAATGAGATTATTCGGGAAAATAAATATTCAAATAAATACACAATGATAGTGGTAGATGCTGCGCTGATTTTTGAAGCGGGAGTAGAAAAAAAATTTGATTACGTTGTTACGGTAGCTGCTCAAGATGACACGAGAATTAGCCGGATTGTTGCCCGGGACGGAGTAACGCCGGAAGATGTTTTACAAAGAATGAACGCTCAAGGATCTCAGGAGGAACATATATGTAAATCAGACTTTGTAATAATCAATAACGAATCGCTTGCTGATTTGCGGGATCGATCATTGTGCGTCTTCGAAGATATTCTGCATGCGGAATATATCCATTAACAAGTGGAAATAATGCAAAACGGCGAAAAATAATTACAAATTTGAGCATATCGAGGAATAAATTCTTAATTTAGCTGTAAAATATATATGACTCAAACTGGTGCGTAAAAAGTGTGCGATAACGTTGCGAAAATTGGTGAGTAAGTATAACATTAAGAGATGATGAATATGAAGAAATCACTTATTCTGCTGTGCATATTTATGTTAACAGCCGGCAATGCTGTATCGCAGGGATTATATTACGGAAGGAACAAAATTCAGTATACCGATTTTGACTGGATGGTTCTTTCAACTGAACATTTTAATATATATTATTACCCTGAGATGAAGGAATTGGCAGAGCGGGGCGCTTTTTTTGCCGAAGAAAGCTATAAAATCCTTGAAAATAAATTTAACCACTCGATAACACATAAGATACCGTTGATTTTCTATAGCTCTCACCTTCATTTTCAACAGACCAATACAATTCCGATGTTTTTGCCCGAAGGTGTGGGCGGTTTTTTCGAATATTTTAAAGGGAGAGTAGTGATTCCGAGCGACGGCTCGACTTTTCGTTTCAAACGGGTCATTCGACACGAATTAGTCCATGTGTTTATGCACAGTAAAGTTTATTGGGTGCAAAAAAACCAGGGTAAGACACATTTTATCCAGCCGCCGTTGTGGTTTTCGGAAGGAGTTGCGGAGCTCTGGTCGGGAGAGTGGGATTCACAATCCGAAATGGTTATCGCCGATCAGGTTTTAGAAGGATTTCTGGTCCCTGTAACACAATTTTATTCCATATCAGGTTCCTATCTGATGTATAAAGAAGCTGAAAATTTTCTCGGATTCATTGAAGCAAAATACGGCGAAGAAAAAATTCTTATGCTTATGGAAAACATTTTGTGGGGTAAATCCTTTGAAGACGTTTTTCGCCTGGTAATAGGAAAAGATTTTACAGAGCTCAATGATGAGTGGGTTTATGCACTTAAGAAAAAATATTACCCCCTTCTTGAAAAAAGCGAAATCCCAAGAATGGCTTCAGTTGAGATCACCGATGAAGGTTTTAATCAGGCGCCGGCTTATTACAGCAGGGATGGTAACGAGTACGTATATTATATTTCTAATACTACAGGATACACCAATATAGTCTGCTTACCCCTGAATAAAGATAATACCGAAGAAGAAACAATTATCGAGGGCGAACGTACTCAACAATTTGAAACAATCCATTTTCTGCGTAGTAAAATTGATATCAATGATGAAGGAATGCTTACGTTTGTTACGAAAAGCGGCGAAACGGATGTGCTGTATATTTACGACGTGAATAAAAAAGAACTGGCAGATAAATTCCAATTTCCCGGTATAGTAGCTGTTTCTTCGCCGGTCTGGTCGAACGATAAAAAACGGATAGCATTCGCAGGCTTGAATATGGCTGGTCACAGTGATATATATATCTTGAATCTTGATGACCGTTCCTTTGACCAGCAGACAAACGACTTTTATGACGATAAAGACCCGGTTTGGTCTCCGGATGACAGTTATATTGTTTTCTCATCTTCCCGAACACCATACGGAAGAAATGGGGGCTATAATCTGTTTTTAAAATATGTTTCAGCCGGCGGCAGATCCGCCTCTAACGGACAAGAAGAAACAATATACCAGATCACGGACGGTTTACATGTCGATGCCACTCCTACATTGTCTCATGACGGCAAGTTTTTAGCTTTTACGTCCGATAGAAACGGTGCTACAAATATTTTTCTCATGAGAATGCGAAAAATACTGCCGGATTCTATACCAACCAAAAGCGGCAACAACTTACTTGTAACCGGGCAGAATGAAAACGACCCGGTGCTGTTGCCAGGTATTCCGGCATTCGTGCCGGGATTATATATGCCCTGTGAAATAAAACAAATAACCAATTTCACTACAGGATCGTTTTTCCCCGAATTTACCCCGAATGGTGGTATCTTTTTTGTCGCTTATGAGGAGTACGGTTATCAAATCCGCTTATTGGAAAATGCAATAGAAGTTTTTGAAGAAGTGCCTCTTGTTCTTGCTAATGGAATAATTGAGCCTTCTGTGACGCCCTGGAAAGCAGATAGAATTGAAATAATTAAGGTAACGATCAGTATTATATGCTCCTGTATAACACTTCACAGACAAAAGATAACTTTTTTCGCAGCTTCAACTTTTTATTTACCCGCATGTCTTTAAAGCAGAGGACGAATATTAATTATGGTCTGTTTCATTTTTCAGGACGCCGGTATAACCAGGCGGATTTCTTTTTCAACGAACGGTACTACGGAGGATTTTTTGGTGTACGGTATCCTATTTCGGTGTTTCAACGCCTGGAATTCAGTACAAATTTCGGTCGCTCTGAAAAAGATAAGACCTATGATGATCAGGACAGGGTAGCATTGTTGATGGGAAATTTTATTTCGTATGTGAAGGATAATTCAATGTGGGGTCCAACCGGACCGCTTGACGGTGAACGGTTTTTAATTTCGGTAGGTTATACTAAAGACATTAATTATAACAATGTAAATTACAGTACGATCATTGTTGATTTACGTAAATATTTTCGCCTTACAGACTGGTCTGCGCTTGCTGTCCGGTTGATGACTTACAGAAATAAGGGACGTGAGGCACAAAGGTTTTATATCGGCGGGAGCTGGGACCTTCGCGGCTATTCTCTCTGGCGAATCTGGGGGCAGGAGATAAACTTTTTCTCAACCGAATACAGGTTTCCGTTTATCGATAATATAGGTGTACGTTTTCCATTTGGTGGTCTCGGTCTGGGCGCAATTCGAGGCGCTCTCTTTTTTGATGCTGCCCGTATTGATGATTTTGAGCCGCAAAGCATTGTAAATTATGCTCAGGATTATCCCCAGAATTTAGGCAGTATCGGTGTAGGTTTACGGTTTAATCTTGGCGGAGCGCTTGTTCTTAGACTCGATATCGGCAAAAAATTGTATGATGACTTTTCAAAAATAGGCGGAAATACTTTTAAACAGTTCTTCTTTGGGTGGGATTTCTAATTTTGTATAATGTCAAAATGTTGGTAGAACAGACATTCTTGTCTGTTCATTAATAGTCCACAGTTAATACCCTTTAGCGGGATCACCAACATGGTTTAATAAAGTGTAATAGGTTCAAATAATCCTTTCAACGGTCGAAAATGCTGTCAAATATAAAAAGAATTCCCTTTCTTCAGGCAGTAATCTTTGCCCTGATTTGTTGTTATTTTACGTTGTTCGTCGCCTGCGCCGGCAGGATACGCATATCTGAATTTGATTCGGTAGAGCACTGGTCTGAATTTGGCGGAGGTCCATTACATGAAAATAGGCGTACCGATAATTATGACGAAGAATTGACTCTGCTGTTCAAACTGAAGCCCCGGTCTATGGTTGGTACCACAGTTGTCACCGGTGATAATACGGTTTTTTGCTGTACCCAAAAAGGTATGTTCCAGGCATTCAATTTAACTAAGGGAAAGGAAATCGGGCTTATCAAGATCAAAAGCCCGATGCTCAGCGCTCCGGTTTATAATAACCGGATACTCTATTTTACGACGATTGAGGGAAAATATACCATTCGTGCTTATAACGTGGCAAAAGCTAAATATGCCTGGCGAGAAAATCTTGGCATTTTCGAAAGTCCGCTTACCGTATCGGGGGATAAACTTTTTGCAGCGAACAGGTCTGGCACCGCTTACTGTATTGATAAAAATACAGGTGAGGTTATTTGGTCATACAAGGCTGATTCGGAAATATTTTCGGGGCTGCTTGTTATCGATAATATGGTCTTTATAGGCTCATTAAACGGCGTCATAACTTCTGTAGACCATGGTACAGGAGAAAAAATTTGGGAATATGATACGGGTCAGAAGCTGCGTGCTACCCCATCGTCCGACGGAAACAGGATTTTCTGGGGGACGCTCGATAACAGCATGATTGCGCTTGATGCGCGTTCGGGACAGCAACTCTGGCGGTTTACAACCGGCGGCGCAGTCTTTACAACCCCTTCCGTAGCGGGTTCATGCATAATCTTTGGATGCAATGACGGTGTGGTATATTCACTGAATCCCATAACCGGAAGTGAAAAGTGGCGTTTTAACGTTGGAGCAGTGGTGAATACTTCCTGTATCACGGTCGGCTCCCGCATTTTTTTTGGTGCCCTGAACGAAAAAATCTATGCACTCGACAGCAATGATGGTACTCCGCTCTGGGAATACCCGGTCGAAGGACGCATTGTTGCGAATCCGGCGTATTATGACGGTAAATTAATTTTTCCGGTTGAACACCGGTTTTTATATGTTTTTGGAATAACAGAGGGCTCATGAGATTTTTTCTTGCACTTTTCATAGTTTTTACCGCCGCATTTTTAAGTTTCGCAATTTATAACTACATCTCCAAGTACGGTTCGTTGGAGGGAGATGTTGTATTTGAATTTACAACAGGCTCCCCGGATGTCGCTTCCGACAGTATGTATGTATTTCTCATTTCTGCGCAAATTGAAACTAAACTTGATTCTCTGGAAGATGATTATAATAGAATGTGGGCGCCGTTGGAAGATACGGTTACATATCTCCGGGAACAAGTAAAAGTATATACAAAACATGCGCAGGAAGAAGAAGTGATATTCGACTTAACCTATAAAGATATTGTTAAGCGAACCGAACTTTACCGGGAAAGTAAAAATTACCTCGATAAAGTGAAAGCGGAAAAAGATAGTGTGGATGCCCTCTTTGCCGAAAAGCTGGACAGATTGATTACGCACCAGACCAGGTATAACAATAAAATAGCAGGATGGTTCAACGATAAAATGCAATTTAAAGCATTAGTAGATAAAAATGGGCACTTTTTATTTCGAAAAGTACCAAATGAAGATTATTACATCTATGCTCTCAAGATTTTTGCCGGAAATGTAGATATTACAAATGTTCCTGCTGATATGTATTACTATTACGCATTCTCCGGTGATGCTATTCGAAAATATTCATGGATGTTTGGAATAACAATTAAAGAAGATACCTACGTGACATTAGATAAATCAAACATGTCTCAGGTATTTAAGTGAATCTGCGCTTAAAAACCTTTCCCCGAATACTCGTCTTATATAAATTTGTATTTTACAAGATAAATATGAAACCAGTTGCAATATTTTGATGATTTTACTACATTTAAATCATATAAACTGAATGATTCAACTATCCCGCTGAGCGGGATTGGAACTCAGGACTGTTGTTGTCTTAGTTTGTACCGAATAAATCCACTAAAGCAAAAAATATAATGAAGTGTAAATGCCTCAAAAAAGATCAAAAAACACATTTTTCCGGTTACTGTCGCATCTGGAGCCATACAAAATCAGAATAATCGGCGGCGCATTATGCACCGTATTTATGGGTCTTTCCGACGTTATTCTTGCACCTGTAATTGGTAAACTTATTGACGGTTTTAGTCAGATAAGCAGAAGCCTTTCAAGCGGTGAAGGCGTTAATGCTGTTATTAATGGTGTTTCAATGAACCGGTTTGGCATGGATTATGAATTGATTCCGCCTTATACGATTAATGGATATGCCGGTGCGCAAACCGCCTTATGGATTTTGGGTACATTTGTAGTATTTCTCATGATATTTAAGGGAATTTTTGTTTATGCAAAAGAATACCTTATGTCCTCGGTAATCCAGAAAACCGTCAAAAACCTCCGGGATAAGCTATATGCTCATTTACTACAGTTGAAAATGCAGTTTTTTGAGCATGGGAAAACCGGTGAAATAATGTCGAGGGTAACCAATGACGTGCAAATCGTTGAACAGTCTCTCGGCTCTTTTGTTGTATTGACGCAGGCACTGGTCTATGCCGTTATTTATATTACGGCTCTTTTAATAACCGACTGGAAATTGACGTTATTTGCAATGATCGTGTTTCCGGTTTCGGGAGTTATTCTGAAATTATTCGCCGATGCTATCAGGAAAGCCAGCCGTAAAATTATGGCTAAAATAGCGGATATAAATGCATTTTTGCAGGAATCGATTACCGCAATAAAAGTCATTAAAACATACAACCGTGAAGACTATGAAATAGAACGGTTTGCTAAAAAAACGTATCAAAATTACTCGTATTCAATGCGGGCGAACCGTCTTGTCGCTTTTTTAAAACCTTCAAATGAGTTCTTAAGTACGGTTGGTATGATGGCAGTTATATTATTCTGCGGTTTCAGGATATTGAACCAGAGAATGGATATAGAAGTATTCACTATATTTGCCATCCTGATATCGATGGCATATAAACCGCTTAAAACTCTTGGAGAAACACAGCCCGTAATACAGCGCGCGCTGGCATCCTCTGAGCGTATTTTTGAATTATTAGACCGTAAACCTGAAAAAACAGTAAAATTGTCAAAAGACTTTTTTGAAAAAGTAAAGGGTGCGGTAGAATTTAAAGATGTAAAATTTTCATATAATGGAAAAGATTTAGTATTAAATGGTATAACGTTATCAGTGGCGGCGGGCGAGACCGTTGCACTTGTCGGACCGAGCGGCGTTGGAAAAAGCACTATAATTAATCTTTTACTCAAATTTTATGAGTGTCAGTCCGGCACTATAAGTATCGATAGGGAAAATATCACCACGCTCGACTATCATTTTCTTCGTGACCAGATGAGCCTTGTTCCACAGGAGACAATACTGTTTTCGGGTACGGTTCGTGATAACATCAGCTACGGGAGGCTTAATGCATCGCAGCCGGAGATAGAGGCAGCGGCAAAAGCTGCAAATGCGCATGATTTTATTATGGAGTTACCAAATAAATATGATACTGAGATCGGCGAACGGGGTGTGCAGCTTTCCGGCGGTCAGCGGCAGCGAATTGCTATCGCACGGGCAATACTAAAAAATCCGCCTATTTTGCTGTTAGATGAAGCCACATCAGCCCTGGATTCCGAATCGGAGAAGCAGGTGCAGGATGCAACATTCAACCTTATGAAAGACAGAACAACGTTTGTTATCGCACACAGATTATCTACCGTTAAGAACGTCGACAAAATCGCCGTTATGGATACCGGGAAAATAGTGCAGCTCGGCACACATGAAGAGCTTATTCAACAGGATGGACTGTATAAATCCTTGTACGAATTGCAGTTTAAGTGAAAAAACTCGATTATACCTGAATTATTTGAAAAGAATTTCATGCACTAAAAGTATGGGCGGGATTCCCACGCCCAAAAAATTATCCTATACCCGGATTTTCAGGACGGGCGCGGAAACAGCGCCCCTACAATTACCGGGTAGGATTATTGTAGTGTTCAGCTCTCTTTTTGTCCCGCTAAGTGGAAGCACAAATAGAGAAAAAATTTAGATTTTAATTTGCTGACTGTGTCTTACCTCAAAAAAATAGAACGCAGCGGTAAAAAGCTGTTGGTGAAAATACTGAAGTTCGTGTTTCCTGCCCGGACGGGTGTGGATGCTGCTCAATTGAAAAAAGCACATATCAAAAAAATCCTGATCATCCGTCTTGAACAGAAGCTGGGAAACCTTGTTATGACGACTTTTTTCCCGAGAGCATTAAAGGATATTTACCCCGAAGCCGATATCGATATACTGGTGCATGAAAGTTTGAAAACCATCTGGGATAACAATCCTTTTGTAAGCCGTCTCGTGATTTTCAGTCATAAAAAACATTTGCATAATCCTGTCCGGTTGATAAAATTTTTATATTTGCTGCGTAGATCACGTTATGATTTGGTTATGGACTGCAGCACTCCCGGAGGATTTTCATTATCCAACGGGCTTCTTGCCAGGCTCACCGGTGCTCCCTTTCAAGCGGGTTTTAAAAGGGGGGAAAGCGACCATTTTCTGAACGCCACTGTTTCTCCGGACCAAACAAAACATTATGTCGATATTTTGCACGACCTTCTTGATTTGTTTACATCGGATAAGAAACGCTATCAGCCGGAAATATTCCTCACAGATAAGGAAACCTCCTCAGCACATGAGAAACTGGCTTCATCAGGTATTAATACTTGCAATAATCTGATTTTTATATGGGTCGGAGCACGCCATATTAAACAGTGGGAGATTGAACACTTTAAGTCTCTTGCAAAATCTTTGCGCGGTGCATCTGATGTTCGAGTGTTATATTTATGCGGTCCGCAAGAAAAACAGTTATATGATGATTTATCCGGTGAAGAACCGGGAAAAGCTCTGTATATCGATGATTTCCGGGAATTAACTGCCTTGATACAGCAGTGCAGTCTCTTTGTTTCGGGCGATGCCGGTCCTTTGCACCTTGCGGCGGCCCTGGATATAGATACTGTCGGAATCTTTCTGCAGAATAATTACACCATGTACGGTTATGATGACGGGAAAAAGCATAGAATTGTTGATCTATCTAATGACAGAGACAACGTTCAAAAAGTTATTGATATATGTCGCGAGGTCCTTAATATAAGTAATAAGCTCCACAAAAACCCTTCAAAGTAAAAAAAGTAATAACAAGGCTTTGGTGAAAATTAAGAGCAATACCACCAAGCGGGATTGCGGCTACCATTAAATGGTATTCATAATGTAATAAGGGAATATGGCTTTAGGTGAATATAATATAGTAACGGTAGCCGCAGGTTTTAACCTGCGTGATAAACTTTCCGCATGGGGCATATACATATTCGCCGCCGCAGCGCCGTTTTCCAATGCCGGTATGGAAATTATTATTGCCTTTATGGCAGTATTGTGGCTGCTTCGCATGGTAATTGAGAGAAAAATCCTCTTCCGGTGGAATTATCTTACTGTATTTATCCTGTTGTATCTAACGGTAATGATTGTTTCCGGTATTTTATCAGCCAGACCCTTGCAAAGCGCCCTCAGTGTTAAGGAAGAATGGATAATACTGCTCTATTTTGCAATAATAAACACGATGCCTTCGAGAAAAGTATTTCTGAATGCGCTGAAGGTTCTTGCGGTTTCATGTTCGATTGTCGGTATATACGCTGTATGGCAGCATTTTTATGGTTATGACCTGAAACACGGCAGCATGCTCCTTGAACACTCGGGATATTTTCGCAGCGCCGGATTTTTCGGACTCTGCCTGACTTTCGGCGGATTTTATGTTATTGCATACAATTCGGCCCTGGGCAGTTTTTTCGGAGCGTCATCTCTTCGTGACAGACTGGTGTTCGGCATCCCCGCCGTTATTCTTTTTTTTGCGGTTATCGCAAGTTACACACGAAGTTCATGGATGGGCGCCGCAGCCGGCTCCATACTTCTGGCGTTTGTACATCGCTGGAAAACAGGTGTAATATACCTCGTTATTTTTTTATTGGTGTGGCTCGGTATTTATATTTTTCATCCGAGTCTGTTTACCAGTTACGGTGTTACAAGTATTGTCGACACGGATTATTCCAAAGGCTCTCAAGTACGGATTGAGCTTTGGAAAAAAGGTCTTGAAATGTGGAAAGATTATCCGGTTCTCGGTCTTGGACCGGGTAATTTCACCTACTATCATGACGCATATAACTTTCCCGCAGATATTTATGATTACCCTCATCCCCATAATGAAATTCTCAACGTTGCTGTGCAGATGGGTACTCTCGGCGTTATCGCTTTCTTTGGGATGTGGGTAGTATTTATTGTAGAATGTTTTCGTTTCTGGAGAAGGGAGCGGGATCATAGTCCACAAATTGCAGCGTCTGTTCTGGGATGTGCCGGAGCGGTTGCAGGCATCCTCACGGCTGGAATGTTCCAGTGTTTTTATACCGATATCGAGGTCGGCATGTTGTGGTGGTTTATTGCGGGATTGGCATCAGCGGTGATACTGCTTCCCGCTGAAACGTATGAAACGGAAAAACGATAAAATAAATATATCTGCGGAATTTTGTTTCTATTTATAGGATTTCACGAAATTATTTATTACAATTTGTAGAGACGTATACCAAACGTCTCTAAAACCGCCGTGTATTGGTCCCGCTCAGCGGGATCACCGACACATTCTGAAGTATTTTCGTGAAAGACTATTATATTATTTTGAAATTTTTATACTCGCCGATCCTGTAACCGGTGAGGTTTTCGATTTTATTCAATATCCTGTGTTTTAAGGGTGTATTGAGCCGGTTTGCAGACGGGTCGTATTCGACGTGCCAGTCCTGGCTTTCGACTCTGTGTTTCATTACTGCAGGATGGTCGCCGGTAAAAGGTTGGACTGCATCAATAGCATGGTAGTCATAATCATCGGCATCTCCGACGTGATTTTTTATCCATGAATCAGGATGCCATAACTTGTTGAAAAAGCGCTGTTTTTTTTGCTGGATTTTCGGATGTTTTACCCAGCCGTAATGATATACGTAAGCATCTATGGGTTTCACGTTTAGCTTTCGGTTATTCAGTCGAAATCCCTGTGCGTCCATATAGGAGCTTATTCCACAGTGATTGCGAATAATACGAATCTCGTGCCTGTACCACCGGCGCGAGGCACCGACATAGTTATAGCTGCCGTAGAAATGCAGATATTTAAAGAGCAGTCCCTCGATCCTTTTGTCGGGATGATATTTTTGAACGGATGCGGAAATTACGGGATGGTATTTTTCATGCACAACTTCGTCTGCCTGAATGTAGAAGCACCAGTCGCCCGTACAATGAGAGAGAGCGATATCGGTTTGCAGGGCAAGAATGTGACCACCCGTCCGAAGTGTTTCATCCCAGACAGATTCAACAATTTTTATCTTATCCGAGTTTATGGTTTTTATCAGGTCGAGTGTTTCGTCTTCGGATTTGCCGACATTCACGATGAATTCGTCGCAAACAGGCAGTATCGAGGTAATTGCCTCAATTATGGGATAATCGAATTTGAGTGCGTTTCGGACAAACGTAAAACCGCTGATTGTATATGTATCGTTCATAACGGGTTATAATATAAAAAACTATCGGTAAAGTTCCAATATATAAAGCATGAGAATACTCCTTTTGTATTACTCCCCGTGGTGGAACGCCACGGCATATTATGGTGTTACGCTTGCACAGGGGCTGCAAAGAGCCGGTCATACTGTCTGGTTCGGTACGGATGAAACGGCTAATGCAGGGCATAAAGCACGTGAAAAAGGCATCCCCATTTTCAACGTAAAGCTTCAGACAATTAATCCGGTGAAAGCAGGGGTTGAAATTTCCCGCCTTGCCCGATTTATTAAGCGTGAGAATATCGACATTGTCAATACATTTAGTCCGCAGGGACATCTGTTTTATTTTCTGGCAAAACGTATGTTCGGATTAAAAGCACCCCTGATAAGAACGTGCTGCGACGCCCGAAAGCCGAAAGGCAATCCGTTTAATAAATACCTCTATAACCGGTGTGTCAATTGGTTGATATTCCCCTGTCGGTCGAATCTTGAACGGTATTATAATGTGCTTAAATTCCCGCCTAAAAATTCTTCAATTATTTATGGCGCAATCGACATTAATCGTTATGACCATGATAAACCACACCATATATTACAAAAAAAATATGGTTTAGCTAAAGATACTCCGGTAGTCGGCATTATAGCACGGCTCTCGCCGGAGAAAGGGCACAACCATTTTCTCCATGTTGCGGCTAAAGTGTCATCGAAAATAAATAATGCAGCGTTCGTTATTGTCGGCAGGCAAGAACAAATAACAATCGATTCACTGAAAAAGCTTGCAAATAATCTCGGTATCGCTGACAGGGTAATATTTACCGGGTATATTGCTGATCCGAGGTCTGTAGTTGAGGAATTTGCCGTTGGTGTAATAGCATCCCGTTTTTCAGAAACGATCAGCCGCGCGGCATTGGAATTCATGGCTTCTGCAAAACCGGTTGTTGCTGCGAACGTAAACGTACTTGGAGAAATAATTCGCCATGAAAAAACGGGCATGGTTTATGACGTTGATGATGTTGATGGAATGGCTGACGGCATTGTTGAACTTTTGAGTAATCAGGAAAAATGCGCTGAACTGGGGAATAACGGCAGGCGGGATATACTTGAAAAGTTTACCATCGAGAAATGCGCAGAAGAAACGATTGCAGTGTATAAAAATGTGTTGAAAAAACCGGGTGCAGATGAGTAGAAAATTAAATATATTAGAAGTTGTGTTTTCACAATCCTGGGGCGGACTGGAGTTAAACTCCTGTATCTTTTCCCGCGAATTCCTTAGTATGGGACACTTTGTGCATATGGTTTCACCTCCCGGCTCCCGGATCGCTTCCTTTTGTATTAAAAATAATATCCCGCATATATTGATCAATCCGAAATTAAAGTACCTCGACCTGATAACGGCTTGGGAACTGTCAAAAATCATAAAACTCTATAATATTGATATTATTCATGTACATATTTCAAAGGATTTGAGTACGATTGCCCTGGCAAAAACACTCTCCCGAACCGGAAAAGTGGTTTTTACACAGCACATGGATTCACGGTATCCGAAAAGGGACTTGTTTCACAGGTGGGTTATCAAGCATATAGACATGATTGTAACGGTGACAAAGTCGGTCCTTCAGAACGTACTTATATATTCTGCCGCATCACATAATCAGATACAGTGCATATATAATGGAGTGGATTTGAATAAATTTAAGCCTGCCGGCAGCAAGGAACTGCGCATGCCCTATAATTTAGATGATGATGTTAATGTTATAGGTATGGTAGCAAGGCTCG
>LJUD01000072.1 GCA_001304035.1 bacterium SM23_31
ATTGAGTTATAAGCGGCTGAAAGATGATTTTAAACGGACAATAGGTCTTCCGCTTGACCAGCAGATTGACGTCGTTGGCGAAATCGATGTAAAATTCATAGAAATCGATGAGCAACAAGCATTTGATGAAGCGTTTGCTCGCAGTATTTCATTGGATAATGCGCACAATAGTATTGTTGTCCAGGAACATAATATAGCTGTGCAGCAATCCGCAGATAAAATAAACGCATCGCTTAGCTTATCCTATGGTTTAAACGAAAATGATCAATTTGGTGAATTCTGGAGTAGTAATTTTTATAATCAGGGGGGAGATTATTCATATGAAAATTGGTCAAATAATTTATTTAAGGATTTCAACAGGTCTAACTCTGTTTCAATTAGTATTAATATACCTGTTTGGGATTCCGGACGGCGAAAAATAAGATTACAAACCTCAGACTTGCAGCTGGAACAGTCTAAAAGAAACATTACGATCCAAGAAGAGCAGTTACAAATTCAAATTCAAAATTCCCTGGATGCAGTCAGGAATGCACGCGACCGCATTACGCTCAATGCTACCAGCATCAAGACTGCGGAATTGGAGTACGAAATTAATTATCAGAAATTTACTCTGGGCGAAATTTCCAGCGACCAGTTAACTAACTCAAACAATAGGTTAACCACGGCTAATCAAAATGTGCTCAGTGCGCAAATTGATTACTTGACGACATTAGCGAGTCTCTACAACCAGACTTTCTGGGATTTTGAAAATAATTGCCCGTTAAATGAAACTGTCGGGAAAATCATAGGCAGGTAATAAAAACAGGAAATTCTTGTAAAAGCCCCGCATAATCGGGGCTTTTCTCTTATAAACAGGAATCAGGGTGTTGTTCCCAGCGAATCAATTACAAAGAATTATTTACTGTCATTTATATCTCTGTATGACTTTTACCGTAAAAGCCTTCATGGTATGCCTTAGATCATCGAAATACGTATATGCGAGCGGTACAAAGATCAGCGTAAAAAAGGTCGACGTAAAGAGCCCGCCAATGATTGTACGCCCAAGCGGCGCATAAGGTATGCCAATCAGGCTCGAATTTCCAAGCGCCATCGGAACAAGACCGAATATGGTAGTAAACGCAGTCATAAAGATAGGTCTGAACCGGTTTTTTCCCGCCTCCACAAGAGCATCGTAACGGTTCATTCCTTCTCTGCGAAAGCGGTTTACGAGGTCTACAAGCACGACAGCATTGTTGACAACAACGCCGATAAGGATAATAATACCGACTCCAGCCATGACGTCAAACGGTGTGCCGGTCAGATAAAGTGTCCAGAATGCACCAAAAAAGGAAAAGGGAATACATATAATAATTGAGAGAGGCAAAACGAAGGACTCAAACAAGATACCCATTAAAATAAACACAAACGTAATGGCAAGAATAATAGCAAACTGCTGAGCCGTATCCTGTTCCATCCAGAGTCTGAAACGGTTACCTTTGTCCCAACTGTACCCGTTCGGCAGCTGGAATCCCGCCATAACCTGATCGATTTCTTTGTACAATTGCTCAACGTTTTCTTCCGTAGTATATCCCTTAACCGAGAGATACGTTTGACCGTTCATTCGGCGAATCGCTCCTAATCCTTTTGCCACCTCGAATTTTACAAAGGTTGAAAGTGGAAGTTCCTTACCGGATGCGGTTGTAATGGTAATACCTTTAAGCTGGTGGAGTGTTTCCCTGTCTTTTTTTTCCAGTTGAATCCGAACGTCTATCTCTTTTTCCTGTGAGCGGAAATCAGGGAGATTAACGCCGCGAATGACATATGATACAATTCCGGCAATTTCCATAGGCGAGATGTCGTATTTTTTTGCGAGCACACGGTCAATTAGAATGTGTACTTCATTCACGGGATTTTGCAGGTCTGTTTCAATGTTAATGAGCTTAGGCAGCATTTTAAGCCGGCGTTCTACTTCGGTAGCAAGTATAGTAAGCGTTTCGGTATCGCGCCCGTAAACGAAAACAGAAACTGCTTTGTCATCCTGTTCATCTTCCATCCACCGTGTTCGGGTTTCCACTCCGGGAAATTCCGGCAGTGATCTATCTATATCTTCAAGCACTTCGTCCCTGTTCAAACGGCGGTCAACCGGAAATCCGATTGACTTGCGAAGATTTCTATAGGTAACATACCACCATGCGTTATTTTCCATCGGATCGAGATATGCCCGGAGTGTGCCGGAATTATTCCTGAAGCGGGCATCTATAGTATTAAGGCTGTACTTCTCTTTCCTGTCTTGCAGGAACTGCTCCAAGTTTGTAAATAATTTATCGGCATCCTCGAGGGTGTAATTATCGGGCATTTCTACAATAAGGAAAAAATCATTTATGTTGCCTTCGGCAGTGTCGGTTTTTTCCATAAGAGTAGCGGGGAATTGAATACTAACAAGTATTAAAATCCCGATAATCGTTGCATCAAAGCGGTGGGAGAGCGTCCACCGGATAGCGCGCTCGTAAAAGTTCCTGCCGAAGGAAATGATCTTTGATTCGGTAATGTGTCCCTTTATCGGCAGATTATTTGCAATCAACGGTATGAATACAAGAGCCACCAATAACGATCCTGACAGAGCGCAGATAACCGGAACTCCTATACGGAGCAAATAGAACCTTAATCCGCTGATATCGGTCATAAGAATAAGGGGGAGAAACACCACAATTGTAGTAAATGTAGCAATGGTTATCGCCGTGGAAACTTCGCTTGCGCCGGTAATTGCTGCCGAGCGTGGTGAATCACCGAGAAGCCTGCGCCGGTAAATATTTTCTACGATTACGATAGAGTTATCGACAACAAGCCCCACGCATATCATCATGCCCATAAGCGTGAATAAGTTGAGAGACCAGCCGATAAAATAAAGCACGATAACGGTAACCACGAGAGAAAGAGGTATGGCGAGTGTAATGAGCAGCGTCATTCTAATTCGTCTGAGGAAAAACAAGAGAATAAAAAAAGCAAAAATTCCACCCCAGAGTCCTGCTTCTTCGAGATTGTTCACGGCATTCCGTATAAATGAGCCCTGGTCAAAAAACACCGTAAATTTCATTCCGTCGAGTTTAGGATTGCCAATGATTTCATCATTTAATATTTTCAGTGCCTCTTCGGTTATTTCGAGAGTATTTGCCATCGATTCCTTAAAAACACCGATTCGCACAGCTTTTTTCCTGTCGATTCTCTGTATCCATATTGTTTCGGGGACGTCGTACCGCACCGTGGCTATATCCTTGAGCAGCACTTCCGTACCGCGGACCTGCAAGTTGCGTATCTCGTCAAGGCTGGAGAATTTGCCGAGAGACCGCACGTATATTTTTTTGCCGCCTTCGGAGAGGTACCCGCTGGACATGACGAAGTTATCACTCTGCAGGTTTTGAATAAGCGGATATACATTTACCCGCAGCGCCCTGATTTTATCCTGGTCGAGGTCGATCAGTATCATTTTCTGCGTGAGACCCCAGATTTCCACATTTGCCACGCCCTCTATACGCTCCATCTGCTTCTTGACGTAGGTGTCAATGAGATAGTAAGGGTCCGTGAAATCCCCTTCGAGTGAAATCCCGAAATAGAGAATAGGTTCATCGTCATTACTGTATTTTCGGACATAATACCGTTCCACGTCGGACGGGAGTTCCGGAAGAACTCTTTCCATCCTGTCCCGCACCTGGTTATATGCGAGGTTCATGTCGGCATTCTGCCGGAACATTATAAAGGTATACGACCCGTTGGGATTACTTTCCGAATTCACATCGGATATATTCCTGACGGTTTGGAGCATCTCTTCAACAGGTCTCGTGATCTGCTCTTCTATTTCAAGCGGATTTGAGTTCGGATAGGGGATCGAAACCTGGAGAAACGGCGGCGTAAATCCCAGAGGAAACAACTCAACGGTGATTTTAGAGTAAACAATAATGCCCACAACAAGAATCGCCGTAAGCGCCATAACAACGGTAACCGGTCTGGTAACCGAAAGATTGGGTAGAAAAGAATTTTTATCCATATTCATTTAAATTGAAGGAGATTTCCCCTCCCGTTTTGCTTTTGAGGCATGCCGGGCAGGTATTATATCGAAAATAATCCATACAGGGCATCTCCGTTCCCCTTATTTTAGGTAATGTGTCATATATTATTTATTCATGTCGACCGCAACGGCTTCCTCTGCGGTCTATTTACCATTTGTTGTCTTCCCGCTGAGCGGGACGGGGCTCCCAAAGGTACGAATAGACTAAAAATAATATCAATTACAAAAATTTCTCTATGACTTTCAGTATTCTGAAAATAATCTGCCCCATTTTGTCGATTCAAACTTCTTTACCACCTTTTTACCTTTAACCGGATACCAATAATAATCATGGTAGAAAGCCGAACCCAGAACAAAGATATATACAAGCGGCGTATGAAAAAAAAGTTTCTGGAAGATATTCAGCGGGCTGAACCAGAGGATGTCGCCTATCAGGCTTGCCAGGTTATCACCGACAGCAAATTTAAAATTTACCGATGAAATATCTTCCCCGACTACATCTATATCCCGAACGTCCCCTATACCCAGACCGGCATCATGCGCCAGGCGAATATACTCAATTTTTAGCGGGTCGAAACCCATCATTTTTGCGGCAACGGCATCGATTGCCACCTGGTCGCTGCTTGCCAGCATGTAATTCTTCTCCACAGGGAAGAGTGTCCTCGGTCCGGGTCCATTTCCGCAAATTGTCCCGTCCATTACGGCAAAAATCCCGCTGTGTATCTCCTTCTGAACTTGCAATAAATCCACAAGCGTTTGATGAATAACGCTGTGCGTATAGTGCCGGCGGGTATTCAAAAGCCCGCCGAATGCATTTTTCATTGCTCCTGTTGTTGTGGTATAAATATGTGTTTTCATTGTTGGTAAATGCACAATATTTTTCCCCAAAAAATACTCAGGGATTTTAAATCCATCCGGATAAATTTTTTGCAGTACCCGCATCGGAGATTTTGGAGTATAAACTTCCCATGTTATATCCTCTTTATTGAAATTATACAGCCTGGGAATGTTATACTTTTTTAAAACCGGGTCGAATTTATTGAGCCTTTCGCCTTTCGGGGCGTTGGTTACGACCGTATCATTTTCGACTGAAACAATATCATCACAGCCGATTTTCTTCAGCCTGCATATTACTCCTTCCAGCTGCCAGGGGGTAGTATTCGCAGCAGGATAATAATAATGCCAGGATATGTTCGTTTTAAGAATAGTCGTAGAAGTATTAGACAGAAATTTGGTATCTTCCGCTAATTCACACAGCCTGTCAATATCGTTCAGCACGCTGTCCGGTGTGGTTTTTAAAACCGCTACTTTTGGTTTATTCATGGGTTGTTATTTTATTTAACGGTTGATATAAGAGCATTCCAACGCCAGCAGGAGCAGGTTTGTAACCTGTTCCAAACGTTTTGGTTCAAGTTACAAACTTGAACCTGCCGGCATTTTTGTGAATCCTTTATAAAAATAGAATAATACAAACACATCAAGCAGAAACTCCGCTAATCAGTATAAAATATAAAAAACGACCGCCAGATAAAGAATAATGTTAATCAAAGTCGATTTATCGGTGAACAACACAAACTCCGGGTATTCTCCAAGATTTTTTATATTAATGAGATACATATACCGGAATATGCCGTAAATGACAAATGGAACGGTATAAACCAGGTTATATGTGCCAAATTTCTCCACAGTCAAATCATCCACAGTATACAGCGTGTATGCGATTACCGTTGATGAAGCAGCAATGCTTATTAATTGAATGAGAAGGTTCGGGCTGTATTCTGTAAGAATTTTCCGGGTGCGGCTTTGATTTTCCTTTGAAGAATTCAGTTCATTCAGGCGTTTACCCAATGCCAGAAAAAGCGCAAGAAAAATAGTACATATCAGCAGCCATTTGGATAACATAACATCTATAACAACGGTTCCTGCAATGGCACGAATAACAAATCCTGCCGCAATAATCAATACATCCAGGATTACAATATTCTTCAGTTTTATTGAATATAGAAATGTCACAGTAAAATAGAAAAGACATATTAATCCAAAATCACGGTTAAGCCATAATGCTGCAGTAATTCCAAATACTACAAGTACGCCGGCATACATGCCCGCAATCCCCGGATTCAATTCACCGGCTGCCAGAGGGCGTTTTGATTTTTCCGGGTGCCGCCGGTCAGCCGGTAAATCGAAAAGGTCATTTATTATGTATCCGCCGCTGGCAATCACGCAGAAAATTCCAAAAGCTGCAGATGAAAGCAGTACATAATCGAAATTTAATATATTTAAAGAAAATACCACTCCTGCAAACAAAAGAAGATTTTTAGTCCACTGAATCGGTCTTAAGGATTTTATAAGTGCAATGACCATTGATGAAACTCTCTATTGAGATAGTGGAACATCCATCTTAGTGGGATTGTCCGTTCAAATCCTCAATTTAATAGTTCAATCCAACGGAAATAAAGAATTGATTAGCGTTAAAACTCCTTCCCGGAACGTTACGGATGCGAAAATTTGTTCCGGAGACGAATTCACATTCCCCTTTAATAAACAAATTTCTTAACATTTCATAGGACAAAACAAGGCGCAGGGATTTCTTTTTCCGGATTTCACCTTCTAAAAATTTTAAATCCACATCTTCCGGAGCGGGGTTCGGTTGGTCTATATCCCCGCCGACGATTCGCTCCTGCGTATTGGCACCATTTCTTAAATACTGCAATTCAAATCCGGTAAAAAGCCTTCTTGTAACACATCGGCTGCCTGCCACATACCACTCATCACTGTTTGGCGGCAGGGAATGCCCTAATGCGGTGTCATAATGTTTATAGACATTGATTGGAAACCTGTGCGTATACACAAACGGCTTGATCCTCGTATATTCTATACGCAGAGAAGCATCCGGAAAGCCGAAGGGGTCTGTCCAGAGTACTCCCCCGATATAACCGAATTTATTTCCGTACCAGTCGGTGCCGAGTTTTTTAATAAATATATCGTCCATGAGAAATTCACCGTACCATTTCCACCCATTAATGAGTTTCAATGAGATGTCGGCGCCCATCAAGGCATTATCCTGATCACCAAGATAATGCTCCGCAGAGCGCAGGAACATGAGCGGATTAAGATAGGCTAATTCAATTCCCCGCTGACCATAGACCACTGCTTCATGCACGCCTATATTGACGCCGTCAAAAAGATTGACTTCAAGCCTGTGAGCGGCGATGTACTTCCGTGCATATCTCTTTTTGCATCCCGATTTTTCATCAAACACCTGTTCAACAATCCGCGGATACTGCTCCAGATAACCGAACACGTGAGCAAACTTTATTCGCCAGAATTGTGTTTTCAGCTTCATCAAGTCATAAGAGGTAGCATTATCCGATAATAAAAGAGCTCCTCTATAACCGGGACCCCAGCGGTTCAGGTTTTTGCCTATTTCAATCTCGAACGGCGAGGTTTTAAAGATCAGATAGGCAATTGTTTCGTCATGGAAGCGATAACTGCCGAAATTGCTTACCCATCCTAAACCCGGTGCGGTAATGTCCCGGCTTTCCGGATATTTTCTGCTTCCCCATTCTTTAGTATTTCTTGCATCGATGTAAAATCCAATCCGTTCTCCAAGATTACCGCGAACCTGTATTCCGGTGGTATACCGGTATATTTTATCCAATGCGCTCAACGAATCAGTATCGATAATTCTATTGTCCTGGTGTGCGATTAAATCGACAAATAAGCTGAAATCATCATGCCTAAATTCCAATAAATTTCTGCCGTTTTCATATACATAGTCCGGGATTTTTCCTTTTAATCCTGCAAGCCAGCCGGGTGCAGTTGGCATTTCAATTTGCGCAGAGGGATTTACACTTAAGATTTCCTCGCGAAACTCTTCTTCATAAAATTTCAACCGTTCGACGTCGACCCAAGAAAGGGAAAATTCCATTCCATAGTTTTCCCTTACTTCATGGATAAAACGAGCTATTTCCATTCTTGTTAAGGGTTTAGTAGTAGTTAACGAGTTTTGAAGTACTCCCTTTGCTTCAAAACGTTCTATGAAAGGGTATACGGAGTGATTTAAGGGAACATATACCGACTGCGCCGGGAGCAAATCAGCATAATAAAAGACACAAATAACGGACAAAAAACCAATAAAACATCTATACATAATTCAAGTTTTATAATTGTACATGTTGCTATTATAATAAACAGACAAACCAGCTGAGGAGGGTGGCATCACGGCAATCATTGTAATCACAATAATCAGCGGTTCCGACATGTTTTAAATGAATTATTCTGTTATATAAAAAAAGGCAACCAATTCGTCGCCTTACTCATAGTCATTATCTATTTTCAAAGATGTTCATGGTTATAAAAATATAGTCTAATATTTATTCCTTTTTTTCTTTTTCAGATTTTTCTACTTCAGACAGCTGGGTTTCTTCTGCGTGTTTTTCGGCTTCTTTCATTTCTTTTTCTTTTTTCTCTTTACGTTTCTTGCGATCTTTCTCGCTTTTTTCCTTTCTCTTTTTATAAACACCCTCAAATCCAACGAGTTCAATCAATGCCATATCAGCAGCATCTGAACGGCGCTGCCCAATTTTTGTAATTCGTGTATACCCCCCTGGTCTATCGGCATATTTCGGTGCAATTTCATCAACGAGTTCTCTAACCACATCCTTTCTGGGGATATATTTTAATATTATTTTCCGGGAGTGCAAGTCACCCCGCCGTGCTTTCGTAATAAGACGCTCGATAAAGCTTCTCAGCGCTTTCGCTTTTACCGTAGTAGTTTTGATTTTTTTATAAATTATCAAAGCGGCAGCTAAGTTTGCTAATAAGGCACGTCTATGGCTTGGAGTCCGTCCTAATTTCAGCACGTTTTTTCTATGTCGCATTACAAATTACTTTCTTGTTAATCATTACTTTCACGTAGATATTTATCAACGTTCAAACCGAAATGCAGCCCGCGTTCTTCAAGAATTTTTGTCAGTTCCATTAATGATTTTCTGCCGAAATTTCGAAAATCCAACATTGTTTTTTCGTCTTTTGCCACCAAATCGGCAATAGATTTAATATTAGCGGTTTTCAAGCAGTTGTGTGCTCGAACGGATAATTCCAATTCGTCCACACTCATTTTCAACAGTTTACGAATCCGCAGTACTTCTTCATCAATTTCCGGAGTTTCATCTTCCTCAGGTTCGACCTCGAAGTTTATAAACAGTTGGATGTGGTCCTTTAGAATTTTTCCGGCATAGGTTAGTGCATCATCCGGTGTAACGCTGCCATCTGTTCTTATCTCCATTATCAGTTTTTCGTAATCGATCCGCTGTCCCACGCGCGTGGATTCGACGGTGTATTTTACAGATAATATTGGAGAAAAGATCGAGTCGATCGGAATAGTACCGATTGGTTGATCCAACATTTTATTTTCTTCAGAAGTAACATATCCTCTTCCTCTGCCGATACGAATCTCCATTCCAAAGTCAGTATCTTCATCCATCGTAGCAATCAATAGATCCGGATTGAGGATTTCAAAATCTTTAGTATTTTTGCCAATATCACCGGCATAGAATTTTCCGGCTCCTTTAAAATTCAAATAGACTTTTTCCGGGCGTTTATTGATAAGTTTTAATCTGACTTCTTTGAGGTTTAGAATCATTTCAGAAACATCTTCCCTGATCCCCTTTATTGTTGAAAATTCATGCAGGACCGAATCAATCTTAATAGAGGTAATAGCTGCGCCCGACAGGTAAGATAAAAGGACGCGCCGAAGCGAATTACCTATAGTCGTTCCAAATCCTCGTTCAAGCGGCTGTATAATAAACCGTCCGAAAGTATTTGAATAAGTAGATTCGTCTAACTCTATAATTTCCGGCATTGTTAAGGTTGTGGTATTCATTCACACTCTCCCAAAAGTAAAAAATACATTACTTTGAATATAATTCCACTACTATTTGTTCCTGAGCACTAAGTGGAATTTTTTCTCTATCAGGAATTTCCTGAAAAATACCGGTTAAATTAGCTTTGTCCAGTTCCAGCCAAGAATATGGTTTAGCATCCATTGCCCTTCTGATCGATGTATGAATTACTTCTAATTTGCGGCTTTTATCGCGCACTTTAATTTGGTCACCGGGCAAAACCAAATATGAGGGGATATCAATAACGCGGTCATTAACCATAAAATGGCGGTGACGAACCAGTTGTCGTGCAGCATTCCGCGAAGGAGCAAAGCCCAAGCGGTATATAACGTTATCCAAACGCCGCTCAAGCATTTTAATTAGATTTTCGCCGGTGATACCTTTTTCTTTTTCCGCCTTTTTGAAATAATTACGGAATTGTCTTTCGAGCAGTCCGTAGGTTCTTCTGATTTTCTGTTTTTCCCGCAGTTGAATACCGTAATTAGAAACTTTGAACCGTCTATTTTTCCCGTGCTGACCGGGCGGATAACCCCTTCTTTCAAAGGAACATTTACTTGTCATGCAGCGCTGCCCTTTTAAAAAGAGTTTTTCACCTTCTCTTCTACAAAGCTTACAAACCGCATCAGTATAACGCGCCATATATTCTCCAAAACACTAATAAATAATAGAAAATTTTACTTTTA
>LJUD01000073.1 GCA_001304035.1 bacterium SM23_31
GAATTACTTGTTTTTTTGTGCACAAGGATTATCAGGGACAGGGACTGAGCCATAAGCTCATCGATGCCATCCTAGAGTGGGCAAAGAATAATGCTTGGAAAAGCGTAAGATGTTTTGCTTATCCGGATAACTATTGGTTGTCATCAGAGATGTGTACCCCGATGCTGCGCACATACAGCAAACATGGATTCAGAAAGATTGAGACTGTAATGATACCAGAAGCGAAAGATCTCCTACAGCAGATGAAAAATGGAGAATTAGGTGCTGAAAGAAAGAAAGAAATCGAAAAAATATGTGGCAACAAGGATCTATTGGAATTTGCGACTTTTTATGAAATGGAACGTCAACTGTGAATAGCCATAAAAGATAAAAACCTAACAAGCGGATTCAGTTGGACCTCGCTTACGCTCGGCCACTGATCCGCGGCGTTATCCAATTTTTGCTTTTACCCTCACACGTGCCAAAGGCAGACCGTGCATCGTTTAACCTTTTATTACCGCTGTTCCGATACTCAACCCTTTTTCTAAAGGTGAGCTATGCATGGCAAAATCCAAAAGTAAATGAATAAGTAAAAAATACTTGCAAATAGGGAAAATATTTCATATTGTTGTTAAGGAGAAGAAATCAAAAGGTAATGTGATTTACTACGCACACATTCAGTATGGCTATACCCTCAAAGAAATAGCATAATATAGCTACTTATATTATACTGCAGTGAGCAGAGCAATTCAAAAAATTGAAGAGAAACATGTCTAAAAATCTGCCTCTGGCGGAAAAAGTAATAATGCAAGATCTGACCCCGAATATTTTATAGAGACAATGCTGAATAAGATTTTTTCATTAGAAACGACGGAGGGGGTATAAGTGGAATTGAGTGAAGTACAAAGAGAAATACTCCAAGACGTTTACAATCACTTCAAATTTAAAAATGAGTGGCCATGTAACAGAAATTTGGAGCTTAAATTCCATGAACATGGTGATTGGCAGGAATTAATCAAGGGGATCGGGGATGATTTAATATACACTGGAATTCCTTATAAATTAGATGGGGAGGTTAAACTCACTATTGAAGGAATAAGTCATTGTCGAGGCAAGACTAAAGATTTGGATAATTTTATTTCTGCAATCGGGATTTTTTATGATAGATATATAAATAAAAGCCGTGATGCGGTAGTTAGTAAAGAAGAACTCATAAATGAACTGAAAATAATTGAAGCAGAAGCAATAAGGTTATGTATTTTAATTTCGGAAGCTCAATCAGGTTTACATTCAGGAGGAGTTGGTATTACACTTGAAAAATATATTTTAAACTTCAGGGTTAGTAATGGGATATTAAAATTTAAAAATGTCAACGATATAAATGGGTATCTTGACTTGGTTAAACACGAAAGATTTAAAATAGGAAGAAAGCATTTATCCACTCGGAGCCCTCAAAAACCAGTTAATAAGCTTTCTTTTGATTCTTTTAACGTAAGTGCCAAAGGATATGAAATACATAGTGACATGCAGGAAGTGAGTTCCAAATTATTTGAAGATGGGCATTATGCTCAAGCAGTCGTAGAAGCTCTAAAAAAAGTTATTTCCAAAGTAAAGGAAATGATGCAACAAAAAGGTCAAAGGACTTATGATGGTGGAGATTCATTAATGAATCATGCCTTCAGCGGTGATAATCCTATTATCAAAATAAATGCGAATAGTACCAGAGAAGAGAAGGATGAACAGAAGGGAACCATGTTTCTTTTTAAGGGCATAGTTGCAATAAGAAATAGAAAAGCACACGAAAATATTGTACTTGACGATCCCAATCAAGCGTATGAATACCTCTGCTTGGCGAGCCTATTAATGAGGCTTTTAGAGTCATCGAAGGAATTTGATAGTTGATTATATTAGAGAATAATCCACCAAAACATCGCAGACAATAAGGTGTAGAAAATCTGATGTACGAAGAAATTCGAAAAAATTATAGGCCAGAGGACATTATAGTATTATTCATTGGTGAGTCGCCGCCTTATGGTGGAGATTTCTTTTAATTAGGTAATTCAAGATTGATATTTATCCCGCTAAGCGGGACGGGTTTTTTCTTACTATCACAGTGGTGTGTTATATATCTGTATGTGCTGTATATAGGTTTTTATACACGATCTGATAAACCATAGTTAGCCTTCTAAAATTGTAGCACAGTGATATAATAAAGTATATTGCATGAAGAAAATAATAGTTTTCAGTTTATTTTTTCTAATTTCTTTGACTCTTTCGCCACGTTTGTATTCATGTATAGCTTTACAAAGAATAAACCATTTATTAGAATATGTGGTGAAAAGGAGGTATGCTTCTGAAAAAAAAGACAAGAAGGAGATGCTTGTTTGGCAAACAGGAAAGATTTGGATAATATTAAGAAATCAAGAAAGGAGCAGATAAGATGAATATAATGAAAAGATTGTCTGGTATTTTTTCTATTTTTGTGCTGCTTGTGTCATTCATATTAGCATCGGCGGCGGTTAGTGACGCTCAAGAAGCTGATAGAGTATACGTCAATGGAAACATCTATACTGTTGATGAAGAATTCAGCACAGCTTCTGCCATTGCAGTGAAAGATGGCCGGTTCATTTACGTGGGTGATGATGCCGGAGCTCAGGCTTATATTGGTTCTCTTACCTTTGTTTTCGACCTGGAAGGCAAAACCGTAATCCCCGGTTTACATGACGCCCATGTACACATCAGGTACGGAGAAAGAGAATTGTATCCACGAACTCCGGACATCAGGGCTGAAATCGGCGAGTGGGCTTCTGTAGAGCGAATGCAGGAAGTGATAAAGCGCTGCTTAGCTACCGGGGAAGGAATGCGGCCGGGGCCCGAGCCACGGTGGTTAGTATTAAGCGGTTGGATGTCCGATGTTTGGGATCCGCCGGAATTCCGTAAGGAGCTGATCGATGCCGTAGCCCCTGATAATCCTGTTTATATTAGCCGATACACGCATGGCAGCGGCGCCAATAGCAAAGCTCTGGAACTTGCCGGCATTACCCGCGACACCCCCGATCCTTCCGGCGGTCATATTAAGAAGGACAAGAACGGCGAGCCCACAGGCGAATTCGTAGAAAGGGCGCCGTCACAATTATCCAGACTTATTCCGTCCTTACCTCCAACGACCGATTATGAAACAAGTCGCAACCTCGTAGAAGGGACTCAATTGGCGGTTGCCAGCGGACTCACGACTATCCATGGCGCCAGCATGACCGGCTATGATGAAGTTCAAAGACGAATAAAACTTTACGAGGTGGGTTTGCTCAGGATAAGGATAAATGAGATGGTTAATGAGAATGCAGCAAAGAGACTGGGCAAACCGTTAAACCATGATAACAAATACTTCGTCCAATCAGTCAAGGCTTTTGCAGATGGTGCATTAGGGTCAAGGGGTGCGCTTTTCCTTGAGGAGTACAGCGACTATCCGGGTTTTTATGGAGAACCCAGACAAAGTGAAGACCAAATAGCTCAATCTGCGACCGAGTTGCTGAAAATTGGTTTCAATATGAGGATACATTGCATTGGTGACGGTGCAAACCGGATCGCAATTAACGCCTACGAAAGAGCTCTGAATGCAACCGGGATAGATGGTAAAGATGCCAGGTTCGCTCTTGAGCATTGTCAAATGCTTACTCCTGATGACATACCCAGACTTGCCAAGCTGGGAATTGTTGCTTCAATGCAGCCACTGCACGCTACTGAGGATATGCACTTTGCTGAATCCAGGATGGGGCCTGAACGTTTAAAGTATGCATATATTTGGAGTGATTTATTGGATCTTGGTGTCGTGGTTGCAACAGGGACAGATTATTCTGTATCTCCATACAACCCGTTTTACACCTTGCATGCTGCGGTAACCAGACAGGACAGGGAAAATAATCCTCCGGGTGGCTGGATCCCGGAACAGGCTATGACAAGAGAAGAGGCTCTGCGTGCTGCAACAATGGGTGGTGCCTACGTTATGCATGCGGAAGACATCCTGGGATCTATCGAAGTAGGGAAGCTTGCTGATTTTGTGGTCATTCCTGTTGATTACATGACCATCCCGGCTGAGGATATCTGGAAGATCGAACCGGAAATGACAGTTATCGGGGGCGAGGTCGTTTACACAAAGCCTGTGCAATCGCAAAAATGACCTGTCCCCTGCAAATTATAATTTGATTGAATTTGATAGACTTATTTCCAATCAAAATGATCGTTTAGCCATGAAATTTATGTATGAAGTTCTAAAAGATTTCATTATAGGAAAACTAAGATAAATTTTGATTTAAAACTATTTAATTTTTATGGCTAACCATGGTATAAGCTGAATTTTACAGCCGATGGGTTTTTTTGTGTTCAGAGTGGTTTTAGTTTAGGTTCTGCGCAGTAAATCATGTAAGTCTCCTGCTGTGAAATCAGCTTATACCAGTAATAGTTTTGCACTTTTTTCTCCCCCCTCACCCGCCCTATCGGCAATCCGTGCATCGCTCAACCATTTATTACCGCTGTTCCGATATCCAACACTCATTCTAGAGTTGCGCTATGCATGGCAGGAAATTTACGAGGGAGAAGATATACCCGAACTACAAGCCGTACTATTATAAAGCTGTATTTGCTGTATATATGTTCTTATATCTGATCTTTATAAGCTATAGTTAGTTGTCTTGAAATATGTCATCATATTTTGTTTTGAAGGAAATTAAAGCAATTTCGTTTTGGGGAAGCTAACTTCGTTGAGACTATTAAAGTTCCGGTGGAAAATCGATATTTCTAATATTCCTTAAGATTTTTTCAGCATCCTTTTTGGAGACGATTCTGAGAACATAAATAATATTTTTATCTATGCCATAAAACAGTCTAAATGTATCTTTTTTCAAATCAATTCGAAGTCTGAAACAAGGAAATTTTATACCTTTTATTTTTTTCACAGTCTTCTTGTGCGAAAAAGGATTGGATTCGAGTGGTATGGTTTTTTCGAGAATTGATTTTTGAACATCAATAGGAAATGCCTTTAAATCTTTTACAGCTCTGGTCGTGAATTCAATTTGAAATTTCATCGGTTTTCTATATTATTAATCATATCATGAATATTAGTTGTCTTTCCTGAAAGATGTTCTTGTTTTGCGGTCTCAAAATCATTTTCTAAATCAAAATGCTTGGCTAATATAAAATCTTCAAGTTCGTCATCATCAATTTTTAATAAAAGTGCATAAGGGTGACCGTTTCTGGTAATGACGATATCATCTTTTTCATTGGCTAATTTCACATATTTTGACGGTGAGCGACTTAATTCTCTTATGTTGATAAATTTCATATACGACTCCTTAGACATGATAATAAGTACAATTGTTAGTACAATATAACCGAAACAGATTAAAAAATCAAGTAGAATATAATAATCAACTATCTCTATTTTGTTTTTATTTTTTAGACTAATTTAGCAGTATAGTAGGAATTTTATTGTTACTTAAAATTTCGGCAACTAACACCGGTACAATGTTTTAAATTATTTATAGGCTGATGCTCTAGTTAAGATCAGTATGGTAAAGCTCTTGGGAGGATTATACCAGTCGTTATTCTCCAGTTTTTGCTTTGCCCCACACGTGCCCCAACGGCAGACCGTGCATCGTTTAACCATTTATTACCGCCGTTCCAATACTCAACACTCATTCTAAAGGTGAGCTATGCGTGGCAAAAATTCCAAAACAAAGAAGGAGGTAAAAAACGCTTGCAGATAGGAAAAATATTTCTTAACGTTTTAATTGAACTTTTAAAATACTCTGACTATTTACGATTTTGATCTTACCGTATTAACTTTAATATATTTTGATTAAAATTTAGTGTTTTGTGCATGTAAGCCTTTTGGCGGCTTATACGCAAGCCGTTCGGTGGAGCAAAGAAGTGTGATCGGAGGGTGTCGGCATGAAACGAAAGGTAGTCAATCACATTATTGGGAAGGAAGGTATAATCTATTCATGATCGTCAAGTGGACAGATTATCTAAAGTACAAATCAAAATTACGTGGATTCGACCTTGCTAAGGTTGAGGATATCGTTAAATATTCGCCAGAGCGATATTCTGATACGGTAACAGGGCGTCGTGTTGCTATTGGACTCCATGAGAACAAGCTGTTATGATACCCTATGAAGCGGATAAAAATTCAATACCGCCAGTAACCATCCATGTTACAACTCGCCAACAGATTAACTTTCGGCTTAAAACGGGGAAGTTCATTCATGAATAAGACAAAAATGGTATATTTTGAAAAAGAAGATATCCTGCATCTATCGCTTTCTGATGAATTAGAAGGCGGGAGTATTGAACTGAGTCCAAATATCACTGCTGAGTTGAATGATAAAGGCGAACTAATTGGCATTGAAATTCTGAATGCGAGTAATTTTATCCGGGATTCAATTTTAGAATCCGTGCAGGCGAAAATGTTACAGTTCGTTAGAGTTTAAAAAGCTTGATTTTGACTAACCCGGCGTTTTGTAGTTATGCAGCCTGTTGGAGGAAATAAATCAAATATAATTGTAGTGCAAAACTGGTATACAGAGTTTAAGGACAAGAAATAAATCTGTTTACATAGTAACTTGACCATTTTGTATTTCAGCAACAAAAACTAAGGTTAGAATAATGATAGGATAAACAATCTCCCATAAAAATTCTTATGAAGCTTGTCTGAGCCCCCTTCCAAAACCTCATAGAAAGAGTCCCCATAGGGGCAGGCAAAGTCAAATGGGAGAATTTTGAGTTATGACAAAGTAATAGGAAGGTATCCTAATGGTTCTGATGACGTACGTCAAATTGATTGCTAAGGTATAAATATATGAATTCAGATGATTACACAACAGAACCAGTTGTAATATTCAAGACCGGAAAAATATTTGAGCTTGATATGGTTACAAATGTCCTTCAGGAGAAGGGGATTCCATTTTACACACAGGAAGAATCTTTGAGCGGTATAAAATTAGCAATGTCTTTACAGCCCACTATGGGTCCCGGGATTTGGTATTCGGTGCTTGTTCCTGAAAAAGCGGCAAAAGACGCAAAATTTATAATTTCTGAACTTCCAATCGATATCGGAACAAATCCCGATATTTGGGACTTTGGACCCTCAAAAGTGACAAAGCGTAGTTGGAAAATTTTTGCCTGGTCTGTTCTGCTTATATTCGCTCTGATGTGTATTAAACTATTGTGTGATCTTTCTTCTTGATGTGTTTTTTCTCTGCGCAAATAAGAGTCAAACAGTTTTAGACCATTTTTTCTATTACTAATACGATTCACTTCTCGAAAACATCCGCGCGAGAACTGCTTCAAAAAGCTCATGAAGCGGGTCAAATATGAATGGGAGAATTTTTCAGCCTGAGGCAGATCCGCCTCTGGCGGAGAGGTGTAATTTAAAAAAAATAGGAACTATTATAAAATCAGGAAAAAGCTATGTATAGACGAAATTTCTTAAAGACAGCATCTTTTGCTGTTCCCGCCGCTGCACTCGGCGTAAATGGAATGAGAAATATTAATGTACAGGAACGCAGACCGATAATAATCGACGGTATGGGTGAGATAAGGGTGGACTACCCCATGAGCCTGATTGCCGAAGTGCTGGACAGCGGCACTAATGTTGTGAGGATCTCTCTGGGCAGCCCTTTGCCGCCGGATACTGCATACCAAATAATAATCGACACCTACGCGCAATATGAAAAGTATATAAGAACAAACAGTGATTATCTTATGAAAGCCTCAAGTGTTGCGGATATTGAAAAGGCAAAAAAAGAAGGGCGTCTTGCATTGATGTATTATTTTCAGAATGTGACTCCGATTGGGTTCGACCTTGACAGGATTGACTTTTTTAAAAACCTGGGTATCACCAGTATTCAGCTAACTTATAACACCAGAAATCTGGTTGGCGACGGATGTATGGACAGGACTAATTCCGGTCTGTCTGAATTCGGACTGAAAGTGATAGACAGGATGAACAGCCTTAATATACTCGTTGACCTTTCACATGCGAGCATGGCGACCATGGCGGACGGAATAAAATTCTCGAAACAAACAGTCATCGTCGGACATTCAGGATGCAAAGCAGTCTATGAGCATCCGAGAAACACAACCGATGAAAATATGAGAGCGCTTGCGGATAAAGGCGGTGTGATAGGTATGTACCAGATTAATCCATTTCTCGGTCCAAAAGAACGCAACACTCTCGAAGATTACTTGAATCATATAGACCATGCAGTAAAAGTTGCCGGGATCGATCATGTGGGTATTTCAAGCGACCGTGAACACAAACATATCCCCGACACTGAAGAAGAAAGAAAGAGGCTTGAGAAGGAAATGGTCGGGAAAAGCACTAAAGGCATTTTTACAGGTTCGGATCAAGACAAAATTGACTGGCCGTTTTTTATTTCTGAATTGAACGGACCGCGGCGCATGGAGACTGTATGGGCGGGACTCGAAAAACGAAGATACAAGACCGGCGATATTGAAAAAATCATGGGATCGAATTTCTACAGGATTTTTAAAGAAGTAATTGGGTAGACTCTCAATATTTAATATAGAAATTACTACTGCCTGTCATTCTGAACTTGTTTCAGATTCTTTTTGTTAGATGCTAAAATAAATTCATCATAACAGAATGAGGATTTATAAATTAATTAGGTTATAAATTCTCCCGTCTTTTTCACGAGCAATCTATGTATATTAAGAAAATCCATAATAGAACCGCTTCAAAAAGCTCATGGAGCGAGTCAAATATGAATGGGAGAATTTTTCAGCCTGAGGCAGATCCGCCTCTGGCGGAGAGGTGTGAAGATAAAAGTGTTTAGCTGGTGATTTCAAAATGTACGAATTGTTCTGACGACGTACAGATTGCTCTAAGTTAACTTCTTAAACAATGTACAATTAGCCATACGGGAGGAGACATGCAAAATTTTAATCGCGTCGTTGTAATTTTTGTATTATCACTGTTAATTTTCTTCTTTGCATATAGTTTTACTCAGAAACAGCACCGACCTGAGGATGTGAACAACTGGAAAATCGGTACTTCGGTTAGTGAGCTGCAGAATTATGAAGTTGAAGATTTTGTGAAACTGAAACAGGCCGGATTTGATTGTATAGAAATGGGACTGCGGGGATTGAATGTAACTGAAAATCCTGAAGAGACCTATGAAACGTGTAAATCAATTTACGAAAAAGCATCGACAGCAGGAATAGAAATATGGTCGATCCATATACCATATGGGCGGAGCTGGGACATTTCAGAACCCGATGAAACAAAAAGAGCGGATATTATTGACAAACATAGAGAATTATTTACGATATGCAAGTATTTAAAACCGGAAAAACTGGTTATTCACGGCAGTTTTGAGCCGGTGCCTGATGATGAGCGGGCTGCTCGTTTCGAAGCAAGTAAGGAATCACTCGGGATTCTTGCTAATGAAGCAGGCAAGTATGACGCACAGCTTACGGTAGAGTGTCTCCCACGGACATGTATCGGACATGACAGCAAAGAAATTTTGGCACTTTTAGAAGGAAACTATGATGTTGAGGTCTGTTGTGATGTGAATCATTTGCTGTTTGAAAAAACGGAAGATTTTATTGAAACGGTCGGTTCCCATATAACTACACTGCACATTTCCGATTATGACGGCGAAGATGAAAGGCACTGGCTGCCCGGACAGGGGATCATGAACTGGAATGCTGTTATCGGGAATCTTGTATCTGCCGGCTATCAGGGACCGTTTATGTTTGAATGCAGTGGGACACCAGAAGAAAAAATGGAATGCTGGAAAAAATTAAAAAGCGATTTTTTGCGGTCCGTAGAAAAATAAAAAGCAAGCATGAATTAATATTCCGTAGCGGTTCGGAAAAAGTTGGACAGATTTACGTCATAAGTTAAGATGGAGTGGTTCATACAACAATAGTAATTTAGTTTTTAACATTAAAGCTTTGCCAATTGTGGGCATCTGTTGTTCACAATACTCAATGTTCCTGCGGAATTCCCTAAAAAATTTTGCAAAAAATTTTACATATAAAAATAAGACATCAGTGGTAGTATTAATAAACGGAAAAAGGTGTGTTCACTCAAGATATTTTTTCGTTCGATTTTGAAACTTTTTTTAGGTAAGGATAGTTTGGTATACCTCTTGGGTGATTTCGTTAAAAATATTGTTTTTTTCTTATTTAATGAAAAGCGAAAAATATTATAATTTGTTACACAGCACCCGCAAACAGCAACAATGCCGTATTGTAAAAATGGTTGTACAACGCAGTAGAATAGGCACTGGTGCAAAATTATTATTCAAGTATAAAATTGTATAATACCCTATTTTAAGGAAAATTGCTCTATTTCGTTCATCATGTTGTGCGGCATAGAAAATTTATATTGACATACACGATAAAAAAAGGTATATTAAATTTAGCCTACCTAAAAAGGTTCGCTGTGCATTGCCGGTATAGTGAGCAGGAACTCTATGCCGGCATTTTTATTTCTGCTTTACTTTAATAATACCTCAAAGACAGGTTTTTGTTGACATACAAGATAAAAAAATGTATATTATTTATTGCCTACCCTATGCCGGCATTTTTATTTCTGCTTATTATTATAATACCTCAAAGAAAAATTTTCCTTGACATACACGATAAAAAAAGTTATATTTACTTTTGCCTATCTAAAAAGGTGTAGTAACTTTTCAGTATGCCGGTATAGCAGCGGGCACTCTATGCCGGCATTTTTATTTCTGCTTTACTTTAATAATACCTCAAAGACAGGTTTTTGTTGACATACAAGATAAAAAAATGTATATTATTTATTGCCTACC
>LJUD01000074.1 GCA_001304035.1 bacterium SM23_31
TTTTGCTATCGAGCAAATGAAAGAGATTTTAAACCGGTATGACAGCTCAGACGCCACTCAGATAAAACAGGAATTTCTCGCTGAAGCAGACCGGTTGTATCACGAAGATGCAGATTTATGCAGAAGAATTGGAGAATTCGGGGCAGAACTTATTAAGGATGGCGCCAGCGTAATAACGCATTGCAATACGGGCATGCTGGTAACAGCCGGAATAGGTACCGCCCTCGGCGTGATTTTTACCGCTGTCGCTCAGGGAAAAAAGATTCACGTTTATGCCGATGAGACACGCCCGTTATTGCAGGGGGCACGGCTTACTACCTGGGAGTGCATGAATCGCGGCGTTCCCGTTACGCTTATATGCGACGGCGCGGCAGCAGATGTTTTACGAAGGGGAAAAGCGAATTGCGGTATCGTTGGCGCAGACCGTATTGCGGCAAACGGTGATGTTGCCAATAAAATCGGCACATATTCCCTTGCCGTTAACTGCAGGGCTCATAATGTCCCTTTTTATGTAGCGGCGCCTTATTCCACGTTTGATTTTTCTATTAATTCCGGCGATGAAATACCCATTGAAGAACGAAGCTCGGCAGAAGTAACGAAACCGTTTGGCGTAATAATCGCCCCGGAAGGGATTCCGGTTTTTAATCCTGCTTTTGATTTGACGCCGGCAGAATTTGTGACCGCATTTATTACCGATGCCGGTATATTCAGACCGCCTTACGGGAAATGGGAGAATTTAAAAACACCTTAGTATACGGATTTTTATAACAAAAATGAATTTAAATAAAAAATTCGGGAATATTATCGTAGTTTAATGGTATAATAAGTAGGGACAGTTAAAAAAGCGAAATTTTTAAAAAATACTATATAAAATTGTAAAATTGTTTTAACTTAACTGTTGCTTATTAAAAAGTTTTTTAGTATGTTAAAACTTTATAAAAATGCAACTATGTTTTAGTAAATTTCTCAATAAATAAGAATAAAATAATATTCGTTGAACCTGGGAGGTTGTAATGGAACGTTTTAAAATTTTGGGTATTCTGGTAATTATTGCAGGCATAGTATTCGTTCAGTGCGAGACGTACCAATTGACGTCAGCGAAACTCTACCATTTGAAGCAAGAGTTTGACAAGGAAAAAGAGGCGTTGCTCCTGGCTATTGAAATGCACCCGGATAATTATGAGGCACATTTTATGCTCGGTCAGATTTACAAGAATGAAAGAGACTATGTAAAAATGATGGAACATTTCAATGAAAGCCTTAAATATTCAAATAAGAAAAGGGGCGAAATAGATAGAGATAAAAGAGTGACATATAACAATTTATATAATGAAGGTACAAGAGCTTTAAGTATGGCTCAGAGTTCGGAGGATCCGGAACTTAGAAAAACCTCATTTGAAGAAACAATCAAACAGATGGAAACAGCCCTTATTATTTCAAAAGATTTAAATGCAATCGAAGCTATTGGAGTCGCATACCGCGGCTTAGAACAAGAGGATGAGGCTGAAAAATATTTTAAACAAGTTTTAGCAATAAATCCAAAAAGTAGAAATACTCTTATGCAAATGGGTAATATGAAGTTTATTCAGGCAACTATGCTTGAATCTGAATTAGCGGCGGAACAGGATTCGATAAAGAAGTCGGAACTGGAAGAAAAATCGAAGGCACTTTTTGCAGAAACAAACAATTATTATTCAGAGCTTGTTACATATTATCCGGAAGAATTAAAAGACGCAATTGCGGAATTAGCTTTAAGCTATGAAAAGTTAGGGCAGTATGACGAAGCTCTCAAGTTATATGAAGAGGCACTTAAAGATGATCCGGAAAATAACGGCCTCATAATTCAATTGGGAGTTACAAAATATAAAATGGGAGATGTGGATGGTGCATTAGAGGATTTTAAGAAAGCGCTGCAAAAAGACCCGGATAATCTTAGCCTTAATAAAACTATTGCTATTTCTCTTTGGGAAAAAGCTTTTACTGAAAAAATAAACAAGGGCGAAATGCTGTCGATAGAAGAGGCTGCTACTACTTTGCCGTATATGGAAAAGGTTGTTGAGTTAGATGATAATGATTTTGATATGTGGAATGGCATAGCTATTATAAATGCTCAACTTGCGCAGAAGGAAGTTACCGGTGCGGGTGATAAAATGCGGGCAGCTTTTAATATATTTATGTTATTTGGCGAGGTAGCTGCTGGAACTGATGGTGCAGAAGAAAAATTGGAAGAAGCTAAGGCACAATGGAAAGAGTTGGTAAAGAAATAATAAAGCAAGAGAATTAAATTGTTCAATCCCCGATTTTCCGAAGGGAAAAAACTGAAAAATCCTTTAAAAAAAGGGGCAATGTTTATTGCCCCTTTTTTTAATAAACAGATTTAAGAAGGTACTATATTATAATATCCGGTCATAACTAATTAATAATCCCGAATGTTAGGTTTTATTTTTCTTGTACATGATGGATTTTTTTTATATATTTTAGTTTTGAAAAAATTTATAACCTGAATAATTCATAAATTCTTGTATCAAAGGAGTGGCAACCCCAAACTCGTTTGGGAGTATTTACAACAAAACTTCTAATAAAATCAAATTTACGAATTATCCAGAATAACAATGGAATTGTAATGTTGATTAAGCCCCCGCGGCTGTATTCCGGAGATACTATCGGAATTATTGCACCGGGCAGTCCTGTGAAGAAAACACGGCTTCGGCGGGGTGTCGATTACCTTAAGAGAATTGGATACCGCATAAAGCTCGGAGAAAATATATATAAGCAGAACGGATATCTTGCCGGAAATGATACCGCGAGAGTGAATGATTTGCATTCTTTATTTTGTAACTCTGAAGTAAAAGCAATTATTCTGGCAAGAGGCGGTTACGGCGCACTTAGACTTTTAAATTTGATTAATTATAAATATATCAGAGAGAATCCTAAAATATTAATCGGATATTCGGACGCTACGGCACTGCAGTTTGCAATTCTTCAAAAGGCAGAGCTTGTTACTTTTTCAGGTCCTATGGCAGCAGCCGACTTCGGTTCAGCTGCCGTAAATAGAGATGCTGTTACGCATCTCTTCGCAGTTTTAAATAAGGATAACAGTGCAAAATATTTATATAATTACAATTCAGCGCAGTTGGAAGTATTACATCCGGGAAAGGCACATGGTCCTCTTATTTGTGGATGTCTTTCAGTAATTATCAGTTGTATCGGTACACAATATTGCCCCGATTTTGATGGCGCTATTCTTGTTTTGGAAGATATTGGCGAAGAACCGTATAAACTTGACCGGGCAATAACTACGCTGAGGCATCACGGGATATTTGATAAAATAAATGGGTTGGTGCTCGGCAAGTTCGTTAATTGTCGGTCTTCGAAAAAGAGAGATAAACATATAACAATCGAAGAAATCCTTCTGCCGGTTGTAAAGGAGTATAATATACCGGCACTGATGAATCTCTCTTACGGTCATATTCCGGAAAAAATTACGCTTCCGGCAGGTGTCATGGCAGTTTTTGATACTGCAGATAAAAAATTTATGTTAATGGAAGATGCGGTAAATTAATTGGTACGAGGGCAACAGCAGAAAAATCCACCTCTCCGGCTTGCCGTTTTTGCTTCCGGAACGGGTTCTAATTTTCGGGCAATAGTTGATTCTATTGAAGATGGAAAGTTAAATGCGGTTGTAGTCGGATTAATTTCGAATAATCCTGATGCCGGTGCAATAGTATTTGCAGAATCAAAACAAATCCCGTGCGAAATAGTTAATAAAAAACGGTACCCGGACGAAAGCGAGCATGACGCAAAGATATTAAATATTCTCGAACAATGGAAGACGAATTTTATCATACTTGCCGGTTATATGAAAATGATAAATCCTCTTATTGTAGAAAAATACAAAAACCGGATATTAAATATACACCCGGCATTACTGCCGTCTTTTGGCGGTAAAGGCATGTATGGTCTTCATGTCCACGAAGCCGTAATCGAATATGGAGTGAAATTTTCAGGTGTTACCGTGCACATTGTGAATAATGAGTATGATGCAGGACCGGTCGTTCTCCAGCGTGTTGTACCGGTGCTTGATGACGACACTCCTCAATCCTTGCAGCAGCGGATTCTTAAAGAAGAACATATAATTTATACTGAAGCCATACAACTTTTTGCAGAAAATCGAATAACTGTATCAGGACGACGTGTATTCGTGCAGAGGGATCATGCCAAGAATTAAAACTGCTCTCGTTAGTGTTTATGATAAAAACGGATTAGCAAATTTCGCTCAGCGATTATCTAACCTCGGTATTAAGCTGATAAGCACAGGCGGCACATCTGCCTTACTTAAAAACCACAATATCCCCCATCATCAGGTAGAGGACTTAACAAACTTTCCTGAGCTGTTGGAAGGCAGGATTAAAACACTCCACCCTCATATTTTCATGGGGATATTAGCCCTTAGAGAAAAAAAAGAGCATCTGAAGACACTGTCGGAACACGGTTTACCCGCTATTGATATGGTTGTAGTTAATTTGTATCCCTTTGCAGATACTATAAGTAAATCGGACGTAAAACTAACGGAAGCGCTTGAACAAATTGATATAGGCGGTGTATCATTGTTACGGGCAGCTGCCAAAAATTATAAAGATGTTGTAACAGTCACCGCGCCGGATAAATACGATGCCGTTATAAAAACGCTTGTTGAAAATGATTGTACGGTTCCCGAAGAGTTATCTTTAAAATTCGCATCAGAAGTGTTTTCCCTGACATCAACCTATGATTGGTACATAAGCAGGTACTTATCGGATTTAACGGAAGATACGGAGTATTTTCCTGAAAAAATTGATGCACTTTTTGAGAGGGTGCAGGTACTGAGATATGGTGAAAATCCGCACCAGAAGGCTGCGTTTTATCATCGTCCCCATGAGCACCTGCCTTATCGTCAGCTGAGCGGTAAAGAATTATCCTATAATAACCTGATAGATACCGATACAGCCATTGCGATTCCGTATGAATATGAAATGCCGACAGTTGCCATTATTAAACATGCAAATCCCTGCGGGGTTGGAAGTGATGAACAGTTGGAAAAAGCATTTGATAAGGCATTGGCAACCGATCCGGTTTCCGCATTCGGAGGAATCATAGGGTGTAATCGTACTCTTGATGTCCAAACCGCTGAAAAAATATCTCAAATGTTTGTAGAAGTTGTTATTGCTCCCGATTTCGAGCCGGAAGCTTATAAAATTATTTCCCGGAAAAAGAATTTGCGGATATTAAAAGCTGATAAATCGTTGCAAACCGGAATACAATTACCGGAGATTAAGACAATTTCCGGCGGCATTCTTATCCAGGACAAGGATACAATAAACTTTAGTCGCAATGACTTTAAGGTTGTAACAAGCAAGCACCCTGCGGAGCTTGAATGGGAGGCATTATTATTTGGATGGAGACTTATAAAATATGTCAAGTCAAATGCCATAGTTTTCTGTGCACCCGGCCGTACACTCGGAATAGGAGCCGGTCAGCCTTCAAGGATTGATGCCTCTGCATTTGCGATTCAAAAAGCACAAAATGGAAACTTGAATTTGAAAGGCTCTGTTGTAGTCTCCGACGCATTTTTCCCCTTTCGGGATAATATTGATATTGCGCATAAAGCAGGTGCACGCGCTGTTATCCAGCCCGGCGGTTCAATACGTGATGATGAGGTAATTGCGGCTGCGGAAGAACATAATATGGCAATGGTATTTACAGGTGTCAGGCATTTTAGACATTGATTTTTTTACTTTAATACTATTAACTGTAAAAACTATAACTGAAATAATAAAATTAAAAGATTAAACGCAAAAAACGAAGAGGATACACAAAGTCCGCAGAGATATTATTATTTATAGATTTGGATTCTAAATGTTATTTTTTCATTTAGTATTTATATTCTTTGTGAACTCTGCTTTTTCTCTGCGTCCCTGCGGTTAAAAAAAGGGGAAAAAATGAGACTGGGATCATTAAGCAGTTTTTTCTCGAATGATATAGCAATCGATTTGGGCACTGCTAACACATTAATTTATGTAAAAGGCAAAGGTATAATTGTAAATGAACCTTCGATTGTAGCCTTGAATAAACACACCAGGAAAATGGTTGCAATTGGACACGAGGCAAAAAAGATGCTTGGGAGGACTCCGAGCGAAATTGAGATAATTCGACCGATGAAAGATGGAGTAATTGCGGATTTTGAAGTAGTTGAGGATATGCTCAGGGAGTTTATTAAAAAGGTTCATGTAAACCGGTTTATTCATCCGAGGATGATAATTTCCGTACCCTCGAGTATTACCGAAGTTGAGAAGCGCGCTGTGCGTGATTCGGCAGAACATGCGGGTGCGGGTGAAGTGCTCCTGATAGCTGAACCCATGGCGGCTGCAATAGGTGTCGGTTTGGAGATTCACCAGCCAATTGGAAATATGGTAATTGATATCGGTGGAGGAACGACGGAGATTGCAGTTATCGCATTGTCCGGGATCGTCTGCGAAACCGCTGTTCGGATTGGCGGTGATGAAATGAGCCAGGTTCTTTTACAATTTTTTAAACGTAATTATAACATGCTTATCGGTGAAAAATCAGCAGAAGAAATAAAATGCACTTTGGGGTCTGCTGTTCCGCTTGAAGAAGAGAAAACACTGCCGGTAAAAGGGCGGGATTTAGTTGCCGGCGTACCAAAAACCACCGAGGTAAGTTCTGTAGAAATAAGGGAGGCGCTCACCGAACCCATAAATGCCATTGTTGATGCGGTAAGACTATCATTGGAAAAAACTCCCCCTGAATTAGCTTCGGATATTCTGGATAGAGGTATTATTCTTACCGGCGGCGGCAGCCTTCTTTTGGGATTGGACGAACGATTACGGGAAGAAACAAATCTGCCGATTAACGTAGCAGAGGACCCGCTGACATGTGTAGTTCGAGGCACCGGAAAAGTCCTTGACGACATCGAATTCTATGAAAAAGTCCTGATGAAAAGCCGCCGATAGGTCAATTTACGACCAAAGGATGGGTAATCCGTGGAACGTATCATTAAATTTTTTCTTGTTTACAAAACATTTTTTGTATTCCTCTTGTGCATTATTCTTTCTACTTCTCTAATTTTTTCCAACCAGACTGAACAAATTTTAACGCTGCGCTTGATGTTTGCCGACTTTTCGAGCAAAATTACGCAAAAATTGAGCTGGTTTTCTCTGATATTTTCTGCTTTAGAAGAAAATGAAAGACTTAAAGTAGAAAATATTCGTTTGAGTTTTGAAAATGCACTTTTAACCGACCTTAAAAATGAAAATGATCATTTACACGATCTGCTCGAATACAAAAAAAATTCCCCATTTGATTTTAAGACCGGGCAGATTGTTCATTGGTCTCCTACATTTTTAAGCACAGTTACAATTAACCTCGGACAGGGTGACGGAGTAAAAAAGAACGATCCGGTAATTACAAACGATGGATTGGTAGGAAAAATAATTGAAGCAAGTAATAACTCTGCACTTTGTCAGTTGCTTACAGATGTTAGTTTTAGAGTAAGCGCTCAGTTAAAAAACAGTGATATTGTTGGTTTTCTAAAATACAAAGAAGACGATAAGGCTGTAATAGATATACGCGGCAGTGCCGAAGTGTTTGTGGGAGATACGGTAGTAACAACAAGCCATGGAAATATTTACCCCTACGGCATTCCGATAGGTACTGTTATCGATTTTACACGCGAACCGGGATTATTTAAAACAGCAACGGTAAAATTATTTGTGGATTATGATCAACTCAGAGATGTAAGTGTAATTACAAACGTAAATTCGTTTATTAATAAAAACTAAGCTGTTCATGGGGGATGTCTTATAATTTTATAAATTACAGTAATATAACTAAAATATACTTACGGGATATAAATTTTTACCGGCATATTTTTAAGGCAGAAACTGCCGCGTTTCCCACTATGCTGACTGGAGAGTTATTTAATACTAAGTAATCCTTAAATCATAGAATTTGCCAGAGTTTTATTTATTGGTTAAAATGTTAAAACCGGTTTATTTAAAATCTTTAAAATGGGGCTCGGTGTTTTTCCTGGTTATTATAGCACAAATATCCATTTTAAAATTTTTTTCATTTGTTATTCGCCCGAATACAGTTGTGAAACCGGATATTGTATTAATTTTCCTTTTCTTTTACGGTATTCGTTATTCACAACTTGCATCAACGTTAACCGGGTTTGCTTCCGGATTTTTTCTTGATGCGCTTGGCGGTGGAATTCTCGGTCTCCATGCTTTAACCAAAACTGTTGCCGGTTTCTTAATGGGATATGTTCCGAGAACACATAAAATACATAAAATAATACAATTTTCAATTTTATTCTTTACTATAAGTATTATTCATGATATATTATACAATGCCATATATATAATTAATACTGAATCCAGTTTTTGGCGGTTATTATTTGTGCATTCACTTCCTTCAACCATATATTCTGTTTTTATCGGTGGAATAGTCTATTATTGGCTAAAACGTTAAAGGATTAATAAAATACAATGACTGATGAAAAACAGGAACAATTGAGCCGGAGACGCGTGAGCTTTGTGTTCGCTACTGTTTTTATATTTGTCGTAATTCTCGGTCGGTTTTTTTACATTCAGATACTCGGAAGTGAAGAACATTACCTCAGGTCTGAAGCTAATAGAACACGGCAAATACAGATAGTCCCGACTCGCGGTCTTATATATGACCGTAATCATGTATTGATTGTAGATAACGTTCCTGCTTATGCTGTTTCAGTTATTCCATATGAATTGGAAAATAAAGACCGTCTATTTCAACTCATTTCTGAAAACTTCAACTCAGAATACCAAAATGTCCAGAAAAAACTTGAAATAGCCGCTACGCGTTATCAACCGGTCAAAATTTTACGTACAGACCATGCCGGATTAACATATTTTGAAGAAAATCGTTTTGATTTACCGGGGGTTATATCTCAGGATGAACCGCAGCGGTACTATCCTTCAGACATTAGAGCATCGCATATTTTAGGATATATAAAGGAGATTGACGAAAACGAATTCGAGGAATTTGGTAAGAAATACTATAAATCAGGTGATATCGTCGGTAAAAAAGGTATTGAAAGATATTACGAAGATTTATTACGGGGCGAAAGAGGATATAAATTCATGGAGGTCGATGCTTACGGTAGAGAAGTAAGTGAAATTATAACGCCTAATACGAGACCGCCGGTTCCCGGTAACGATTTGATTTTAACTTTAGACAAAGATTTACAAAAGTTAAGCGAAGACCTCCTGGGAGATAGCCTTGGTGCCATAGTTGTACTCAATCCACAAAATGGTGAAATTTATGCTGCCGTAAGCAGACCCGATATTGATCCTATATTTATGAGCAGTCATTTCACGCAGGAAGAGTTTGACCTGCTTCTGAATGATCCGGACAAGCCGCTTTATAACCGTGTCAGTCAGGGGATGTCCCCTCCGGGTTCGACATTTAAAATAATCGGTGCTCTCGCAGCGCTTAATGAAAACATTCTCTCCGCTGATCAAACGTATACATGCAACGGATATTTTCGATTGGGTAATAAGGTACACGAATGCTGGAAGAAAGAAGGACATGGAACGCTTAATATGGTCGAAGCTATCGAACAATCCTGTAATGTGTATTTTTATAATCTTTCGCAAGAAATTGACCTTGATATTTGGCTGCGATACAGCCGTTTGTTTGAATTTGGAAAATACACCGGGTTAGACCTCCCGGCAGAAGAAAATAATAAAGGAAATTTGCCAACCAGAGAATATCTGGATGTAAAATATAAATATGATTGGACTGAAAAGGGTCAGATGGCGATTATGATTATTGGTCAGGGGGATATATTGGTAACTCCCGTGCAAATGGCACGCTTTGCTGCGGCAATCGGAACAAAAGGGAAATTGATTCAGCCGCATTTCCTGAAAGCCGCGGTAGATTCAAGAACGGATTCTGTCATTTATCAACCGGAAGCTGTTGAAAAACAAATAACAGAGATTAGTGATGAGGCTTGGGAAGTAGTTAGAATGGGAATGCATAATGTTGTTAATGGGGAAAATGGTACGGCTAAATCGGTAAGACACTCCGAAATATCCATTGCAGGGAAAACCGGTACGGCAGAAAATCCTCATGGTCAGGACCATGCCTGGTTCATTGGTTATGCACCCGAAGATAATCCGACAATTGCATTAGCGGTATTTGTTGAGAACGGAGGCGGTGGCGCAAGGGTGGCTGCTCCAATTGCCCGGGAAATTTTTAAAAAGTATTTCGATTTGCAGAAAATACGTAATCAAAAATTTATTTCTACACAAAAAAAATGACCGGAGTATGGCTAAAGGATTTCAAATAAAAAAGCTTGATTGGTACTTGATAACCATCGTAATACTGCTCTGTGCCGTCGGGCTGGTTGCGATATACTCTGCCAATGCCGGAAT
>LJUD01000075.1 GCA_001304035.1 bacterium SM23_31
GCGTTCTATTGAAAAAATGTACTGTGCATTAGTATGGGGAGGCTTCGCCGAACAAAAAGGGAAAATTATAAAACCTATCGCAAGAAGTACCTCTAACCGAAAGAAAATGGTCGCCGGTGACAAGGGAAAAGAAAGTGAAACCCGGTACGTTGTTCGTGAGGAATTTGAATGCCTGACCCTGTTGGACGTTTTCCCGGTGACCGGACGGACGCATCAAATCCGCTCCCATTTAGCTTCTATCGGTCATCCGGTTTTCGGGGATACGCTCTACCGGGGAAAAAACAGGCGGTTAACAAATTTAACAACGAGTGAACGTACTGAAGCTTTGCGTCTTTTAAAATTAATGCCCCGCCACGCACTGCACGCAGCGGAAATCGGATTTATACATCCGGTTACTCAAGACAAACTTCGATTTTCCGCACCAATCCCCGGGGATTTTGCCAATGTCATTGAAAAATTAAAAAAATGATAACCGCAGAGGCGCAAAAAAGTATAGAAAAAATAAAAAATTAATGCAAAACGTAAAATGTAAATTGCAAAATCAGTAAGAGAATTATTTGTTACAATAAGGATGTGTCACATTTTTCTTCATTTTGCATTTTTCACTTTTCATTCTTCATTTTAATATTTCTCTGCGTCTTTGAGTCTCTGCGGGAAAAAATTCAATAAGGAGACGGTATGATAAAAAACGATGCATGGATTATTGACATGGCTCAAAAACATAATATGATCAGCCCTTTTGCCGGGGAACAAGTGCGTAAAGGAGTTGTATCATACGGCGTGTCGTCCTACGGGTATGACGTCAGGATAGCCGATGAATTCCGCATTCTCGCACCCGGCGCTGAAGGTATTATTGACCCTAAAAAATTTGATGCCGGGCTTTTTACCCTGACAAAGGGGAAGTCCTGCCTTATGCCGCCGAATTCATATATCCTGGCGCGCACCGTGGAATATTTTAAAATGCCCCAAAAAGTGCTTGGTATTTGTGTGGGAAAATCAACCTACGCCCGCTGCGGAGTCATCACAAACATCACACCGTTGGAACCTGAATGGGAAGGCTACATCACCATAGCAATTGTTAATACGTCTCCACTGCCCGTTCGTCTTTATGCGAACGAAGGCATCGCTCAGGTTATTTTTATTGAAAGCGCCGAACCGGCTAAAGTTTCGTACAAAGACAAAAACGGAAAATACCAGGCGCAAACCGGCTTGACGCTCCCTAAAATCGACCCGGATCTTTAAAAAATTAACCGCAGAGAAGCAGAGAAAGAAAAAAAGAGATTTATATTTTTCTCGCAGATCCGCTAAGCCGCAAAGAAAGAAAATAATCAATTAATAATGCAAAATGCAAAATGCAAAATTAGTATAAGCATCCCTTTTATTATGCAATTTGCAATTTGCACTTTTCATTTTTCATTATATTATTTCTCTGCGTCTCTGCGGTTAATTTTTTTGGTTAATTTTTTTAAAACTTTTTTAGTCATTGTTCAGTCTTACTATATGAAACGATCAGGAGAAGAATACCGTTGGTACGTGATTCAGAACTAATACAAGATTTTTTGGAGGGGGACATTAACGGCTTCAACTGTCTTGCACGGAAGTGGCAGGTTCGGCTCTACAGCTTTGCATACCGCTACCTGATGGATGAAGAAGAGGCAAAAGAGATTGTGCAGTCGGCGCTGATAAAGACTTATAAAAACCTCAGGAAATTGAAGAATCCGGAAAAGTTTTCGTCGTGGATTTTTCAGATAACGGTTAATTTATGTAAGGATTACATTAAAAACACAAAAAATAACCGTTTAACCGCTTTAAATGAAGAAATAATACAGTCTGAAAGCGCAAATAATGATCACATGCACTCGATGGAGACACGTGCTAATCCGGTGAAAAAATTGGATCAACAGAATTTAGCGGAGATTATTAAAAAAACGCTGGCGCAGCTGCCTGAGGAACAGCGGGTTGTTATCATAATGAAAGAATACGAGGGCTTTAAATTTTCAGAAATAGCGGAATTTTTAAGCTGCCCGGTAAATACCGTAAAATCAAGAATGTATTATGGATTAACACAAATGCAAAAAATTTTGAAAAAATATAATATTAACGGGGATGTAATTTTTAATGAAATGTGATAAGACTAAAGAAGACGTTTTTGATTATTTCTATAATGAAATATCTGAGAAAGAGAAAGCCGAATTTAAAAAGCATGTAACAAAATGCGGAAGCTGCCGGAGAGCGCTCAAAGAAATAGAAACGACTTCCAGAGTTCTGCAAACCTGGAAAGTGCCGGAACCGGACGTGCATTTCGTTTTTGCACAGGAAAAAGTAACCTGGACTGAGCGTATAAAAGGGCTGATTCCTTCATTCGAACTGCTTCGCAGGCACGCGGCTGTTACGTTTGCAGGAAGTATTGCAGCAGTATTTCTCTTGTTTTCAATTGCTAATTTCAAAGCGTCGTATAATGCCGACACCGGAACGATTATGATTTCGACATCTGTATTCGGTGTACCTGAAGATCAATTTTACCTTGAATTAGTTGATAAATACGTTAATGAACAAATGAATGCCTTATTTAATGCCTTCGAGCAGCGTAACTTTGAAATGATGGACGCAATGTTTGCTGAAAACGAAAATTATCAGCGGGAACAGATTTATGATTTAATGACGAGTCTGGACAGGGATTGGCAACTTCAGCGGCAGGTGGACCTGGAACATGTAGGTTCGTCTCTACAGACAATTTATGATATTAACGGCGAGCAGTTGGATAATACTATAAAATTCTTTGCAGATTTATTCCAGTATGCCGGTATTAGAGAGATTGAAAGATAAACCGCTGATGGAAAATGATTATTGTGATTTACTATGATAAGGTTTAAAAAAATATCACCTGAACATCCATTATATTAAATCAGCGTGAATCTGAGTCAAAAATCATGATAAGTTCAAATAACATACTCCTCGTGCAAAAGTAACAGTTAAATACTAAAAAGAGATTGTATGAAATGAAAAGGTTTCGTATATCGCTTCTTGTTCTATTATTATTTTTTAATTGCAGTTCTGATGTTGAAGTTCAGATAGCGGAAATAGTGCCTTTGACCGATGCGCTCACGTTTGAACTTTCATTCGGAGATGAAAAAACCGTCACCAAAGATGAATTCCTTCTGGCTGATCCGAGGATGATGATTGTTAGTTCCAATGGGGATATTCTAATTGGGGATGAAGACAGAATTAAAGTTTTTGATGATAACGGTAAAGAAAAAAAGATTTTTGGAAGTGTTGGAGAGGGACCCGGAGAATTTAGCAGTTCTTATGCTCCTTATTTGGGTTCTGAAGGGCACTTGATTGTAGTAGATGCCAGCGCGTTCGGATGGTCACCCTCAGAATATAGCATCGTTAGCAGGCTTGATAATTTTTATAACCTTTTCTCTCCTGACTATACTTTTATAGAAAAGTTAAGATTTAGGAACAGCCTCCGTATAAAAGAATATTTAAAAACTAAAGAACTTGATGTTGAAAATTTTTACCAGGTATCGAAGATAATTGCTATAAATACTACCGAAAAAGTATATGAGATTGCATTTAAAAATAAATTGACCGGTTCGGACATAACAAATTATGCGGTAATACTGTACGAAAATGCTGATATGGTTGTTCCCTTATTACAGACGAGATTGATTAATAATCCTATGGAAGTTGGCGAATATCGATTAGGAGAATTGCATTGGGAATTGCTGCCTGACCGGAGGATTATATATTTGGATGCCAATGAAGATACATACAAAAAACGAACCGGATCATTCTATACGATACATCTCATTTCGCTGGATGGGCTTGAAGATAAACAGATTAAACATACATTTACTCCGGTTGAGTATCCCGAATCCAGGACGACTGCTAAGAAAATTACATTTGGAAATTTTAGTAATGAAGATAATGAAATATTTCAAAGAAAGAGAGAACGTGAAGCAAAAGCATTTAGAGATAAAAAGTACTATCCTTCCATTGAACGTATGAAAATAGACAGATATTATGCATTTATGTTCACATATAATAAAAATGACGATAAGGAAATACTTACCGATGTTTTTGATATTGAAGCAGGAAAATATATTACATCAGTTTATTTTCCGTTTATACCTGCTGCCATCAAAAATGGATATGCTTATAAATTTAGCAATTACATGCAAACCGATGAATTTCCAGAAATAGAAATATACAAAATCGACCAAATGGTGTATGGGAAATGATGTAAAGAAAGTTAAATTTTTAAAAGGAGGAAATCATGAGGCCCTCAATTATCTTAAAAGCGATTATATTATTTGCAGTACTGTTTATGTTTGTTTCGGCGGGGCACATGAGACAGGAAGCAATCGATTATGACAAAATGGATAAAGACCTGCGCATCATGGAGAATGTGCTGAGTGCGTTTTTGACGGAAGATGCGAGCACATTGACTGCGCCTGCTGTAAAGCCAAGAGGAGCATACATTGACGGCTTCGGAGTGGTCTTTATCATACCTTCTATTCCGCAATTTGTTGAGGTTCGATCTCGGGAAGGCAGAGTCGTCATTAGAAATTATATTGAGGCTGACCGGAGAAGTATTATACAGGTTGAGCCGCGAGGTGTTATAACAGAAGAAGCGGATACTGCGAAAGTGCGGGAACTGGTAATGGAATTTCTCGGTTCATACGCCGGTCTGATCAAGCAGATTAAACCGGATGATTGGGTCACGGTTATTGTAAATCCTTCGAGTTCCGCTTATTCTTTAAATATTATTAGAAATAATGAAACTCAGCGGGTAGGTGGTCTACATTATACTGACTTAACTGATTTTCCCGGCTCTGTTATCATGAGCGTGAAAAAAGCTGACATTACCCGCTACCGCACAGAAGAAATTGACTATGAAACGTTCAAAAACGCCGTCGTTATTTCAGAAATCGATGATGAGCAAAGCGGAGTAGACCCCGCCATGCAGGATGATATAAAAATTGTGAAAGGTATTCTCGAATCGGTTGTCGAGGATTTTTTTAACACATCCCTGAATTCGGAAGCCATACATGGTATTTCCCTTGAGGACTTCGGAGTGCTGTTTACCATTAATGTTGACAATTATTTTACTACTTCTCGTTCTATTGTAATAAGGGAAAAAGAAGATGAAGATATTCTTAAAGATGTTAAAATAGAGATTGATCTTGACCGTTTAAAAGACGAGATCAACCGTGTAGTTGAACAAATAGAACCTGAGAGATACGTCATAGAAGCTGAAAAATTAAAAGAAGAACTAAATAAAATAAGGCAATATCAACAGGAAGTTATCCAGGAAAAAATTGAGGAGCACGCCGAAGAAATTGAAAAATTGAAAGCAGAAATGGAACAAGAGCGAAAAAAGTTGCAGGAAGAGTTAAATAAGATGGTAAGCCAGATTAAAAAAGAAGAAATCGAGAAAGAAATTAAGCAAGTAAAAGAGCAAATCGAGGCAGAAGTTAAGCAACTAAAAGAACAAATCGAAGTAGAAATTGAGCAGCAATTAGTGGAAAAAGTAGATTCGGAAGACATAGAAAAACTCAAGGATGTTCTGATTGAGACGCTCGGCGATTACGGAAATTCCATCCGCTCCTTGCAGCCCGGTAACAGAATTGCAGTATACTTGTTTACACGAAGCACACGCTCAAAAACGTTAGACGATAAAACAAACCTGACGATTGTGGCGGAGTTCAAGGATATACTCGATTATAATGGAGGCGTGATCTCTCCGGACGAGTTCAAGGAGAAAATAAAATCACGGATTTTTTAATAGATTTTTCAAGATAAATTAGGTAGTAATATATACTTACGGTCAAATTGTTATTTGCAAAAATTGTCTGAACCACAGATTGATGTGATAAAATGATGGTTTTGATATGTTTACAATCACAGTAATCATTTAATAGTCCCGCTGAGCGGGATCAGCGGTTCTGACATGTGTTTTAGTCTTTCACTTTTTGCTAAATATTTTACTACAGATGAATTAGCAATACAACATAATAAATTAATCATCATAGGAGAAAGATTATGTATACCTCAAGCGCAGTAAAAGTAATGAGAATCGTGTCCGTTTTGTTAATTTTATCGTTAGCGGTGCCGGTTGCGTATGCACGCCAGGTAGATACATGGGATCAGCAGGTATCTTATCAAGAGCAAACGCAGGCGATTGACTATGAAAAGATGGACGAAGATTTGAGCGTTATGGAAAACGTGATCAGCATGCTTTTATCGGAGGAAGACCTGATACATTTCAAACCGGAGAAAGTCAAAGGTGCGTATCTTGAAGGTTACGGTGTCGTTTTCATGGTTCCGATTACATCGACTACGAGTTTTTTAAGACCAGTAAGACCAGAAAGATCAGAAAAAGAGCAAACAGTTGAAGAAAGTTTCAAAAAGATACGTGAAATATTGACCGATTTTGCCTCATCGTATGGCGCTATTATCAAGCAAATTAAACGGAATGACTGGATCACGATGGTTGTAAATCCTTCGTCGAGAGGCAATGTTGCTTTTTTATATCAAGAAGCATTCACATTAAGCAGGGCTGCAGTTGTCGGAGAGAGAGAAGGATTTAGGCCTTTTTCATTCATCATGAGCGTGAGGAAATCCGATATTACCAGCTACCGTGAAGAAGTAATGACTATAGACCAATTTTCAGAAGCGGTATTGTACTCTCCCATCGGTGCGCAATCGGAAGACTACATGACGCCGAAAATGCAGAAAGACATTGAAATATTAAGTGGCATACTCGAAACGATTCTTGAAGACCACTTGAGTACATCTCTTTCCTCCGAATCCATTCAGGGCACGTATCTTAAGGATTACGGTGTGCTGTTTACCGTCAATGCAGGCAGTGCAATATCCCTTTCAACCGGTACTTCGTATAATATTGAAATAAAACCTCCTGCTTTGCCTGAAATAGAAGTAGGAGATATAAAATTGGGTATTGATGTAACAGGTGCTAAAACAAAAGCAGATTCACTGATAGCGCTATTAACAGATTCACTGAAAGTACTTCAAAAATTAGCGCAAGCAAAGTATCTTCCTGAGGTAGAAAAATTAATACTGGAAAGTCAACAAATGAATCTGGAAAATACACGGCTCAGGCTCGAGTGGTTAACCGATCAGCAGGTTTTCTTTGCCCGAGCAAAACGGACTGAAGAAGACAAAGAAAAAATTGAAAAGCTCATTGACGTGCTTGTCGATGTGGTAGGCGATTATGGACACACTATACGTGAGTTAAACGCAAATGACCAGATAGCAATTCTTTTTTCATCGAGCGGATACAGAGCCGGGACGAGCGGGACTGTAAACCTGATGCTCACAGCCCGGTACAGTGATATTCTCGATTATTCCAAGGGAAGGATTACACTCGATGTCTTCAAAAGCAAGGTAATTTCAAGAACGTTTGAAGACTCTGAATAATTTATTAAATTATTGACAAAAAAAGTTCGCTCCGGCTTGAATAAAGTGGAGCGAACTTTTTTTTTATACTTTGAATTTCATTCGTCCTGTTTATCGAAAACGTGGATTTTTAAAGATATGAAACCGAAGTCCTATTGAAAAATATAGGGCTCTTAATTCGATTTTGTACGCGGTTTCGCCAACCGCTCCGCTGGCCCTGTTTTGAATAGTACTTTTCACATCCGGCTTAATCAATGCATACCGGAGATTTAAATTTAAAGATAAACGCGGGGTGAAAGTCACATTTGTACCCAAAATTAATACCGGGCTTTTCGCACTTTGCAATTTATCTTTTCTTATAATAAGAGAGTCATCGTAGTCTACGGTACGAGGGAATTCATGAAAACCATAAGCGACCCCAATATAAGGCTGCAAAACGGGTCCCAGATCGGGGCGCGTGCCGTAGTCAAATCGCAAAAGTAAAGAAGGTTCGAAAGAATAACCCATAGTTTCTTTGTTAGTCTCCGGCAACTGGCGTGGGATCGGATTAGCCCAGTATTGACAAAACATTAATCTTAATACGAATGGGAACCGGTTAATCTTAAAATTAGCAAAGGCTTCATAGCCACCGCCATCATCCAAATGGTCGTTTTGATTATAGATCGCAAGATTTACACCGGTTGATAGCTCTTGAGAATAAACATCTTTTTTTACAAAGAACACCACCAGTGCAAATGCCGCCAGCGTAGTAATGACAATCCGTCTATTCATAGTTTCTCCTGTAAAAAATGTTATATAGTGCTTGAACGATAGCTTTTTAAATCTTAATTTATTTGCCATTGCCCCGCTGCGATACAATCTCTCAATTATAAAAATCCTGCTTTATCCCGCAGACCGGGCTGTCACAATCCCAGCTAAAAAAATAGTGAATCTTTATTCGGAAAACAAGTGCTGATTTCAAGTAGAATCTCTATGCTGCACTTGCCCGTTACTTTTAATGAAGCAAAAGGTAACAAATTAATGTTAAAATTACAAATCAAACATGAAAAAATTCATTTTATATATATAGTATTTGAAATTTACCGATTATTTATGTATGTTTTACATACTAATGGATAATTTGAAGATTAACAGGCATTACCTATGAACATCCTTGTTACCGGAGCGACCGGTACGATTGGCAGACCTCTTTGCACACACCTGCTTAATAAGCGGTATGTCGTTTCAGCTCTTACCCAAAACAAGAAATCCGCCGCAGGGATCGTGGACTCACGAATCCGGCTCATAGAATGGAATCCTTATTCCGGAGAGCCGGATTGGACATCCTGCTTGACTGAAGGGCGTATCGATGCGGTTGTCAATCTTGCAGGCGAGAATCTTTCAAAAAAGCGGTGGTCAAAAGCCCATAAAGAGCGAATTCTAAAGAGCCGGATCGCTGCAGCACGTACTATTGTAAACGCCGTCAGGGAGAAGAAAATTGCACCTCATACACTCGTGAATGCCTCAGCCGTCGGTTATTACGGCTTTCATCCGGATCATGTGTTTACGGAAGATGACTCCGCAGGTGAGGGCTTTCTTTCACGTGTATGCGAGGAGTGGGAAACCGAAGCAGCCAAAGCCGGGTCCTTCAGTGTACGGGTCGTCCGCATGCGTACCGGGATGGTGCTCAGCAGGGACGGCGGTACTTTGAAAGAGATGCTGCCCGTTGTCAAAATGAATCTCGGCGGTTACTTCGGCAAAGGCTCTCAATGGTTTTCATGGATCCACGTTGATGATATGGTTCGGGCAATTCGGTATATATTAAAGAATAAAGATATCACCGGACCTGTGAATATGGTATCACCGGAACCGGCAACCAATAAACAGTTTGTGAAAGTTATCGGGAAAGTACTTGGAAAACCGACCATATTTTCTATCCCCCGTTTTATCATCTGGCTTCGCTTCGGTGAAATGGCTGATCTCCTTTATAAGTCCCAGAGAGCAAGCCCAAAACGCCTGTTAGAAGCAGGATTCTCATTCCTTTATAATGACATTGAGAAAGCAGTTGAACATTTGCTTGGCGGCAATTGATTTTTAGCATAATCTCAGTTTGGATAATATTGACATGTAAATTTTAATAATTTCAAAAGTTCAGTAGCAAAATGCATTCTTTAATATACAACTCAAAATGTCCAAAAACTTTGAGTTTTTGCTCAATTAAGCCGGCATGATAACTATATAACTTTAAAGTTAATTATAAGTTGGTGGATGTAAACATGGAAAAAACGGAAAAAACCGCTCAATTCATGGGAGTTCAAATTCAAAAAGACCGCTGCGCTTTCCGTGTTTGGGCACCCAACGCCTCCGCGGTATATGTAGTGGGAGAGTTCAATGAATGGTCACAATTAAAAAATCCACTCAAAAAAGAAAAGAATGGATGCTGGTACGGCGAGGTCGACGGCGCCAAATCCGGAGATGAATACAGATACCGCATAGTCACCGCAGCAGGCGAACTTATGAGGAACGACCCGCGTTCCCGCATAGTTACAGGTTCGGTCGGTAATTCTGTGATTCACGGTGCGGCTTTTGACTGGGGCAATAAGCCTTTTACGATCCCAGCCCTTAACGAGGTGATAATTTACGAATTGCACATAGGAACCTTTGCAAAAGAGCCGGGAGATGATCCCGGAACTATAGAAAACGCAGTCAGACGCTTACCATATCTGAAAGAATTGGGTGTTAATGCCATTGAAATAATGCCAATCATGGAGTTTGCCGGCGGTTACTCCTGGGGTTATAATCCTGCTTACATCTTTGCCATAGAAAGCGATTATGGTTTACCGGTTTGTTTTAAACATTTTGTTAAAACGGCGCATGAGTACGGTATCGCTGTCATTCTCGATGTTGTTTACAACCATTTCGGTCCATCAGACCTGGGGCTCTGGCAATTTGACGGCTGGAACGAAAATAACAAGGGAGGGCGGATTTCGTTTCGATGCGACCTCATTCATAAGGAATGTTCATGGAAGGAACAATGATCCGGGGAGCGACCTCGCCGACGGCTGGAGTCTGATGCAGTGGATAAATGCTGAAATTAAAAAGCGGAAACCTAAAGCTTTCACAATAGCCGAGGACCTTCGGGACAATCCGGTTATTGTTAAACGGCAGGAAGATGGCGGTGCGGGATTCGCCACGCAGTGGGATGCACGTTTCGTTCATCCCGTCCGCCAGGCTCTCATAGGTGCAGATGATTTGAATCGCAACATGGACTCCGTTCGCGATGCTGTTCTTCATCGCTTTTACCTTAACGCCTTTGAGAGAGTTATCTATACGGAATCACATGATGAAGTGGCTAATGGCAGGGCTCGCGTGCCGGAGGAGGTCGCGCCGGGCAATGCAGCCAACTGGTTTGCGAAGAAGAAATCCTGTATAGGCGCAGTACTTGTGTTCACTTCTCCGGGCATTCCTATGATTTTCCAGGGGCAGGAATTCCTGGAAGACGACTGGTTCCATGACAAGGACCCCATCGACTGGACCAAAAAAGACCGTTTTGCCGGGATCCTTCAACTGTATCGGGATTTGATTCGCCTGCGGCTGAATAGTGAAGGATTTACGAAAGGTTTGTGCGGACAAGAAGTAAACGTTTTTCACGTCAATAACACGGATAAGGTATTGGGCTTCCATCGCTGGGATAAGGGGGGACCGGGAGACAGCGTCGTGGTTGTCGTGAACTTTGCAAATCAGTCACATACTGATTACGTTATAGGCTTTCCGCACGAAGGAATTTGGAAGGTGCGCTTTAACAGCGATGCCAAAGTCTACGATCCCGAATTCGGTGACTTCCCCTGTCCTGACGTGACCGCTGAGAAAGGAGAACGGGACGGACTGCCTTATCGGGGAAAAATACATATTGCTCCTTACAGTTGCCTTATTTTATCGGGAAACAAATAACTCCTCTTATACAAAATTCGTATTAACACGATATATCATCTTCTCCAATTAAAATTTTTTCATCGATGAGAAATTGGAAAAAATTTCATTCTGAAATGGAAATTCATAAAAGTCCCCTGTTTGAAGGGGGGAATTCAGGGGGATGTTCATCCCAACTTATCCATTAAAGACAGCGGAGAGAAGAAAATCCTTTAATTTTAAGGCTAGTAACTGATAACCATAGAGTGTATAAATCTTTGCGGGCTTTGCTGCTTTACGGGAACTTTAACACATTTTTGACCGGCTATATTAATTTTGCCACGCGTTCGATAATTCGCTCATTATCAACGGACTTGAGCAGGAAATCCTGGGCGATGGCAAGCGTGTCCACTTCACCTGCAATATCGAAAGCGCCGGCTGTAAGGACAATTACAGGAATATTTTTATACCGCTCATCATCCTTCAGCCTCTTGATAAATTGGAGACCGTCCATTTTCGGCATTTCAACATCAAGGATTATGAGATCGGGCGGCTCTTTTTCCATAATTTTGTAGGCTTCTTCTCCATCCAGCGCTACGTATGTGTCATAGCCGGTGTGATTCAGCCTGATCGTTATCGCCTTCAAAAAATCTTCCTCGTCATCAATAATGAGAATTTTTTTAGACATAATCTCTCCTTGTAGTGATTTTATGATTATGTACGAGTCATTTATTTTAAGCGATTCATTTTCAAATATAGCAATAATTGTACAAAAAAAGTATTAAAAAAATAATGAGAGGCAGAAATTAGAATATTTCAGGAAGCGCTATTGCAGGAATGTGCCGCGGCGCATGCCTGCACAATTTTAATTGCCTGCAAAAGTCATCTTTTTTTTGCAATAATTATTCGCTTATCTTTTGTTTTATCCTCCCTGCTGTAGCTGTATTTAATTTCTTCTATAGTAAACCCGGTTGTACGCAGGAGTTGTTCCACTTGTTTTAGTTCGATATCCTTGCGCGTAAAGTGACTGATTATCCGCTGCGGCGGTTTTCCGGGGCGTTCTGTAGAAATATACCAGTATACCGTATGTAACTTATTCGGTGCATTATGGCTCACCCGCGAATATACCCTGACTCTGGAGTTGCCGGCGGTTAGCATACGCGCGTTGCGCTCTCGGTATTTGGTATCGTACCGTTTATGAAACGGGAGAACTTCCATTACAAGCAATCCCCCCTTTTTAAGAGCACGGTAGAGCCCCTCGAGGCATGAACGCTGCTCCTCTTCCGTCAATAAATGATTAAATGAATTGTATGGGATGAGCGCTAATTTGAATGCGCTTTTGAAAGGTATGTGCTGCATCAAGGAACGGATGATATGGATGTGTGATTTCTCGTCCGGTTGCAGTTTATTTATCCTGATAAGGCAGAGCGACAGCATTTTCGCCGATATATCGAAACAAAAAACTGTGAAACCATTTTGTGCAAGCGGGACTGCTATGCGCCCGTCACCGCTGGCGGCTTCAAGAACGGGCGAACCCGTTCTCTGTGCATAGGAAAGGTACATGGGAATGTCGTCATATTTCTTCGATGAAAACAGGGATGTATAAATATCGGCTGTTTCTTCATAAAAACTGTCACCGGCGTTTATTGTATTGTTAGATGAAAATACTACAGGAATTCGTATTAAGGCGAATTTTGAAAGGATTTTATTTAACCATCTCATTCCGGGATTCTTTTGATACTTTTAAAATACCAGAATAGTATTATCGAACCCGTGATCCCGACTATATCGGCAATAAAATCGTAAATGCTTGCGACTCTTTCGGATGTGTAGATTTGATGGAATTCATCACCTCCGGCAATAAAAATGCAAATACCGAACGTTAACAGTACGGCACGTTTCATCTCCCGGTTGGGCATCCCATAGAAAAGCCCTCTGACAATGAGAAAACCGAGGATTCCGAACTCTATAAAATGGGCTGCCTTATCGAGATGATACGGCATGCGGTTGACATCTTTCGATTGCATTAGTAACGGCGCACTGAATATCACAACCAGCCAGAGTATAATCGGGAAATAATATTGTAAGAATTTTTTCACAGCTTCAGTTGATTTGATTATATTACGTAACTTATTTCAATTATTGGTTTTATATTTATTCTTCATTCTGACGGTACCTGCCGTACATATCCTCGAAGGCATACGGCAGAAAATCATTTATATCCCCTGCGATCATGCTGGTTTCACCGAGTTCATTCGCAGCTAAATCCCCCGCAAGACCGTGCATGTATGCTCCGGTTACCGCTGCCTCGGTAAGGTTGAGCCCCTGACCGACCAAGCCGGCGATTATCCCCGTTAATACATCTCCGGAACCGGCGGTCGCCATTCCCGCATTTCCGGTCGGATTGATGAAGACTTCTCCGCTTTGTCCGGAGATCAGTGTCGGTGCGCCCTTCAAAAGCACAACCGACTGCAGAAGTCTGGCATACTTCCGTACTATCTCGAGGCACTCTGTTTCGAGAGCTTCCCCATCACTTTTTTTAATCAAACGGGAGAATTCTCCAAGATGCGGTGATAGGATCGTTTTAAATTTTCTTTTACGTACTATTCCGGTTGCTTTCGAAAGGGCAAAAAGGCCGTCGGCGTCGAGTACTACCGGCAGGTCGGCGTGTTCCAAAATGCTGTGAACAAGTTCAATCGTTTGATTGTCCCTGCCGATTCCCGGACCTACAGCTAGTACATCCGCCCAGACAAGTGCGTCCAGAATGGAATCCTCCCCTTCGAGGTTGAGACACCCGTCTTCAGTTTCGGGCAGCGGAAGGGTCATTGTTTCGGTAAGTTTTTGTTCCAGGACAGCATTCAAACTGCGCGGTATGCCCAGCAGTGTCATTCCGGCTCCCGCTCTGAGCGCCGCAGTTGCCGTTAAAGATACTGCACCGGTCATACCGGGTGAGCCCCCTATTATCAATACGCGTCCGCAGTCCCCCTTGTGATAAAACGGC